>JAZLEX010000141.1:0-5077 GCA_045615485.1 Prevotella sp. | reverse complement strand
CATAGCGTAGTGCGATAGCGCTACGTAATTGAATCGGTAGTCCTCTAAAGTCCTGTAGGGACGACATAATTCCATATTGTAGTTGTTGATGTTGGTCAGACATGCTCGTTTCCTTGGTTCTTAAAAGGCTGAGTAGTTACTTAGATTTTAGTTAGGATAAAAAAATCCTTAACGAAAATCCCAACAAAAAATGCGCTCAAGTACTTCGCTTTAGTGAGGAGTTTTAGAAGGATTGCATCAAAGATGCTCGAAATCTTAACCAAAATCCTGATAAAAATCTAATTCCACATTCCTAATTGTACATTGTGATTGTAAATTTTATTTGACTTCGGAAGTATTTTGATCTAAACTTCAAGGTTCGCCATTGGTACAGCACATCACCCTTTTTAAAATAGCTGAGCAGTTACCCGATTTGCGCCTACTCAGCTAACTCGCCTGGAGGGCGATACAGCGAGCGTAGCGAGTGGTCAGTAACTGGGGGCAGCGCCCTCAGAATATGGCAACCAACAAGCACACGTGCCTGGAGGGCACTACCTCGCAACAAGGTACTGGCCTCTACCCAGAAGCAAGTGGTGGCGTTCTGTATTTTGATGTTATTTTAATAAGGTATACATAACTGTACAACATAAACAATACAACATACAATGTGCAAAAAGCGGACAACATAACCATCCTAAAGATTCATAAAAAAGGCGGTCAGTCACAATTGACTAACCGTCCATTTTTCTTTGATACACATATCTTTTTTATATCGGAGGTAAAACGTCCTCTTCTTCTTCAGTTATGTCTAAATAATCCACATCTGGATCTTTCCAAGGAGGTGATGAGCAAAGCATCTGATGATGACTCACTTCCACGACCTTTATCTTTGGCACTATATATATCTTCTTCATCTTATTTAATTCATTTAGTATTTACAGCTATTAGCCATTGGCCTCTAACCTCTAACCTCTAACCTCTAACCTATCACTTCACCAGTATTTTCTTTCCGTTTATGATATTGATCTGTCCCTTCTGCGGAGCATTCAGACGACGACCGCTGAGGTCATACACTTCCTTCACCTGCTTCTCGGCAGGGTAGAGGGTACGTATGCCTGTCGTCTGGTCTTCCTCGCCAATTACATTGATGACGAAAGCCTTTGCCTGAGATGAATACTGTCCATACGCTGCACCCTTTTCTTCAATCTTCATATACCAGTTCATGGCATAGACAGGGCTTGACGGATGTACAAACGCTCCCTCGCTGCCAAGGATGTAGTAGTTTGATTTAACGTCTTCCTTTGCTATTTCGTTGTAAGTGCCGATGAAATCGTAATTTGCCGTTGTCGTTGCAGAACTCAACGGATGAACATCGCTGCTCTCTGAAATCACTGCATCCGTCTTTTTTAATGTAACGATTAACGGTTCCGTTGCGCTACTTTCCTCCCTTATCAGGTATGGCGTTCCGGCAAACAGATAGCCATCCTTTATCTTGATGACATCCACCTGAGTGATTACATTACCTTCTGCATCCTTTTCATACTGGCGCACTCCAGCAATGTAGGCAGCAGTGAAGCCCTTGTTACCGAGGTCGGCCGTCGTAATCTCAAACGGAACGAACCAGCTGTTCCATACATTTGGATTGTAGCGGAAAGTGTATGAAAAGTCATTGACACTGACTTCATCCGTACAGAAATAAGAGTGCCCGTACTTCAGTTCTAACTTGTCAAGGGAATAACTGTCGTTCTCACTGTTCAGCAATACTGGATTGTTGTCGATAGATACAAAGTTGTTGAAATCATTGTTGCACCATTCACAATGAGCCTTGTCGTTTACCAAACTCAATGAGTGGTTGTCTGGATTGATTGGAATCACAACGTTTATCTCATTTGTGCCATTCTCATCCTTGAAGTTCTTCAGACATCGGTCACAATGGTAATGTTCTATGTGTCCTTTTGCCGCACAGGTGGCTTCTGCTCTGGCAAAATGCTTCATGTCGTGCCCTAATGCAGCCGAGGACAAAGCTGCAAGTGTAGTTTCCTGTGTATGGTTTGCCTCAAGGAAATACTTTTTGCATTCAGTACAATACCAGTATTCCATCAATCCGTCTTCCGTACAAGTCACAGTCGCAGGATGATATCCTATTGATGGCATCATAACGAGATAAGAGTTTGAATGAAACCCAATATGCCAAGTTATACCATTAACCTTGCTAGCATTCAATCCACTAAGAGCGGTTGCATAAAAATCATCAGGCACACTGCCTGTCGTTGCACTATAACTGTTGATTATAGTTCCAAATTTAGTCCATCCAACATTGCCCTTGTTCGAAATTGCGTAACAGTTGATAATTTTTCCTTCATTATTTTGATATGCTATGCCATATAAATCTGAATCTGTACCTTCAATGTGGCCATCAATTACAAAGCAGTTTTCGATAAGCCCTTCGTTATTACCACATATACATCCTCCCATCCACTGTACATCCACCATCCTTGGCGAAATCAAACCTAAATTACGAATTGTTCCGAAGTTCGTGCCAAACAATCCGACGAAGCTGTTACCGCTTCTGTAAACATTACTGATGGTATGCCCTGTTCCATCAAAAATAAAATAATCATCCAAATATACTTCCGGCAAATTGACGGCATTGTCCATAATAATATCTTCGGTAAGGAATGCATTGAATTGAATCCAAAAGCTACTATTCATATACTTCATAAACTCCTCTGCCGTGGTGATTACCTTCCAGCCCATCACGCAACCCTTGTTCGTTGCAGTCAAGCCATAGGTGGCGTAGTTTTCTTCCGTAATGGTAACAAGGCTTGAGGCAGGGATGCCGTTGTACTTCGTCGGTGCGGGATGACCGCAGACGGTGCATTTCCCATCGTCGCCAAATTGATGCGCGAGTTTCGGCACAAGGCGCAGTTCACTTGTGTTTGCAGGATTCTGCATTGTTCCATACTTGCTGCAGGTAGGCTGTTCGAGAATTGTCCAATCACCATCAGCCCAAGCACCCATGCAGCACATCATCAGCACCGCTGAAAGTAAAAGTCTAAAAAAGTTTCTTTTCATATTTCTTAGTTTTATGTTTTTCATTTTTATTTAATTTTCATCATCTTCTAAATCATGGTGCAAAGATACGAAAAAACTGGCGTTTTTTAATTAGCAATTAATAATTAATAACGCACAATTAGGATTTTTTAATACATACGGTTATACGGTTATGCGGTTTTATGGTTATGCGGTTTTCGTTTTCGTCAGAGTCAGCGTCAGTGTCAGTTGTCAGAGTCGGTTTTGCGGTTTTTCGATTTTGAGCCAGCTTCGTTCAAATGGTTCAGAAAGTTCAAAAATGGCGAAATGCACATGATAATTTGTGATTTTGTGACATTTTAACTAAAAATTAACTATTTTGAGCCGATTTTGCCCAGAGTCAGCAGTCAGAGTCAGCAGTCAGAGTCAGAGTCTTAGTCAGAGTCAGAGTCAGAGTCAGTTGTCAGAGTCAGCGTCAGTGTCATCGTCAGAGTCAATAAAGTCTCCGTACGCATAAAGCAACTATAAAGCAACTACAAAGCAACTACAAAGCAACTGATAGACTATCTTCATGGTTTCTCTGTTCTTTCTTTGTCCTTTATTTATACACTACTCAAGTTTCGCAAGCTCAACTTGAGCTGTTGACACTCTAAAAAAAGGTTGGCATTACTTAGCGAGAACCAAAAGAACCAGTATGTCTGACCCACTTTGGAAAGATGAGGCATCATGCCTGTCACTTTGATTTCCCCTTCTTCCTTGCTTCTTCCTTGCTTCTTCCTTGCTTCTTTCTTGCTTCTTCCTTGCTTCTTTCTTGGCGCAGTTGAAGTTTTAGAAGAGGCTTCCCTCAAAACCTCATAACCTCTAAAAATTTTATACAAAATTGCAGTTTTTGCAAATTTTTTTACTTTTTTTCTTGTATTTCAAATAATTTTGCTATTTTTGCGCTTGATTTCCTTTATCGTATCGAATTGGAAGGTAAACACCCCAGTGAAATACCCAACAGTGAAGGTTCGATTGAAGTCCACGCCATGCTGAAACATGCGATGGCAACATCATCAATGTTGAAGCGGGTATTGGGTGGGAAATCACGACATATTTAAAGGCGTTTACTTGACGCTTATAAAAACTGATAATGAATGAGCAAAAATATAACAATTATCGATAGTCAGTACAAAGAGTGGATTGCCGACCTCTCAAAGCGATACCGCCAGCACCAGGTGAAGGCTGCTGTCAAGGTGAACACGGAGATGCTGCGATTTTACTGAAGCCTTGGACGCGACATCGTGAAATATAGTCTTGACAACAGGTATGGCAACCAATTCTATGGAGTTCTGAGCAGTGACCTGCACAGAGAACTACCCGATGTCAGCGGATTGTCAGAAAGAAACCTTCGCTACATGAAGGACTTCTATTTGCTTTATTCTCAGGGAAATGAAATTCTGCCACAAGCTGTGGCAAACACCTCAATCGAGTGGGACCCGACAAAGGAGGTTTTTGGGAGGTAATAATTGAATAATATACACCATCCAATAGATATTGTAATTGAAAATAAAAGTTATGCAATAAGAAAACACACCAATTCATGAATATTGAATCTCAAAACATAGAATATAAGGAATCCTGGAACGATAAGTATCTGGAGTGGATATGTGGATTTGCCAATGCACAAGGTGGCAAAATCTACATAGGTATCAATGATGCCAAACAGGTAATAGGTGTGAAGGATAGCAAGCGGTTGATGGAAGATATTCCTAATAAGATTGTCTCACATCTTGGCATCGTAGCCGATGTTAATCTGCTGCAGGAATCCGAGAAAGAGTATATTGAAATTGTTGTCCAGCCATCACCTATGCCTATCAGCTACCATGGCAAATATCATTACCGCAGCGGATCTACAAAGCAGGAACTGAATGGGGCTTCACTTCAGCAGTTCATACTCCGTAAGATGGGACGTTCGTGGGACGAATACACTCGCGACACAACTACGCTTGATGCCATTGACCGCAACTCTATTGACTATTTCATTGAGAAGGGCATAGCGTCAGGACGTATTGATGCAGATGAG
>JAZLEX010000140.1:0-11754 GCA_045615485.1 Prevotella sp. | reverse complement strand
GAAAGTATCAGGATGGCTGGAGGAGTTTGCTTGTTGACTTGTTTTTCGTTTGAATACTTGTCGATAAGCGATTGTTCAGGATTAGTGCCCAACAAGTTTTCAAATGAGCCCATGTGAGTATAAGTCCTGTCCATAGTGATAACTGGATACATGAGAATCTGGAAATCAGGGCGTGTTGCTTCTGAGGAATAATGTGTGGCAAGCGTGGAAGCCAGATGTCCACCAGCCGAACAGCCCATAACACCAATTGTCTTAACTCCCCATTCTTCGGCATGTTCAAGTATTATCTGCATGGCACGCTCGGCATCGTGGAACGGTACATCGGAAAAACCGAATGGCATGCGATATTCCAATACACAATACGTTATTCCTTGCGCATTAAACCAGTCGGCCATCTGTCGGCCTTCATGTGAATCGGAAAGCATGGTGTATCCGCCACCAGGGCACTCCAGAATGCAGATGCCATTTGGCTTGGATGCCTTATAGACTTCAAGTTTTGGAGTCATGTAGCCTTCAGGAAGAACTTTTTTCTGAAAGTCGGTAGGACGTGCTACATATTCTTTTTCAGGGTTGCCATTTTGCCATAGCTGAATGATTGCAGGACCTTGCATGAATGGCGGCTGAGCGTGAGAAGTAATGGGAACAAAAACGATAACGAAAACGAAAACTAAGACGAAAACGGAAAATGCTAATTTTTTCATAATTTTTTGTAGGTTGATGGTCTTTATCCTTTTTGAGAAAGATATACGAAGGGACTGAACCTTGTCTTGCGCTTTGGCAAAGATGGGTCGGTTACTGTATTATGGATTTGAATTTTGTTTAAATTATTTACAGCCTGATTGAGAAAATCCAAAATCTCATTACGACTGTCGTTCATAGGTTTGCTTGCCATGCTATGAGTCTGATAGGTGGCATCGTAGAAGTAATACGAGCAATCCATATCTTTCAGTTGCTGAGTAATATAAGCACTGCCCCACAATCCAATGCCAAACAATGAAGCTTTCCAGTATGGCACTCTCCTGTCGCTGTTGCCATGAAACATCATGATTGGGCATGGACGTTTGTGCCAACGTGGATGACCGTCTGTAGAAAAAATGGCACCTGCAAAGGAGATTATTGCTGCATAATTGAAATGTTCAGGTAATCGGGCAATCGGCTCTTTTCCGCACAATAGGTTTTCAGCCTGCAGACAGGCTATTGCTCCAGCACTTGAGCCACAGGCTACAATCTTGGTGATATCCAAATGCCACTCACGGGCATGCTTCAACACAAAGGATGTGGCTGTCAGTAAATCGTCGGCAGCCCATTGAATCGCAGCCTTGAATCGCTTTATCCGTCCTGATACACCCGATTTCCAACCATAGTTGTTATACTCACGCGACATTGCCAGACGATAATCAATGGAAACCACATCGTAACCATTTTCACATAACCAATCAAAATAAGGAATATAATACTTTTCATCACGACTGCCAGCAGCAAAGCCTCCTCCAAACACGAATATTACGCAGCCTCGGCTGAAAACTGTGTCGCCATTGGAGTAATGATCCAGATATAAAGCTTTTCCCTCACAATCGGCATATTTCAAAGTCTCCTTGCTTGCGGCATTTGCAGAAGAAACGAAAACTAAGACGAAAACGAAAACTAAGACGAAAGCAGCGAAGTGACTAAATGCCACTTTGCTTGTAGCGAAGAGAGAAAAACCGACTATCTTTTTCATGCCTATCTTATGTAAACTACTCATATTCTTTATCAAAATTAGTTTTGATGATGTTTTCTACAAGTGATGAGTCTTCACCATGTCCATTGTAGAAATCAAGCATCACGATACCAAACTGATTGTAGTCCTTTATTTCGATGCAATCGCTCAAAGCCCTGTTAAGTGGGTATCTGATTAGTTTTCCACCAAGGGCATAGTGCTTAGGATTATGATGACGTGGTGCCCATGAGACGCTATTGAATGTGATGTACCAACGGTCTTCGTCTTCATACTCAAAAGCCTCACGGATGCTTTGTTCTACATATTTGATTTTCTTTGTAGTCTTGAACTGCTTGTAATTGTCGGTTATACGGAAGAAGCCAGAATCGAAATAACCTTCGCGAGTGTATTTTTCCTGTTTTTCACCCTTTACCTTGTCAGATTTTTTGCGGAACTGGACATGCATGCCGTATGGACATTCTTCTTGTCGTTTTATAACAAGAATCTTGCCACGTACATCCCTGATAGGTGTGGTTGGCTTGAAATCCTGAACAAAACGCGAAGGATACTTGTCAATGATTTGTTGGAAGTTTCTTTGCATGACGGAATCCCATCTCTCACCCTCGTCGGAACCTATAATAGCAATGATAAATTCTGAAGGATAGTCTGTAAGAAACTCATCCCATTCTTCCATAGTGGTGTGGAAGTCTTCAAGGCATGTGAACGTATGTCCAAACTTCATGTCTTGTTTAAGACGAATATCAAAGCAGCGGATTCCATCTTTGGTCTGGTCAATGATTGGGAACAGTTGTGTACAAGCCATGTCATAGAGTCCGGATTCAGGAATTGTGGATGTGCCAGAATCATGTGTTCCTGGTATGCTCAATTTGGAAATAGGAGTACTGTTTCTGCAACTTTTCATCCACCACGACATGTAGTTCTTGCGGCGTGACACGTATAGGTTCATACCTTTATCTGCACTTGATTCTTCCAAGAACAGACGATAGTCTTTGCTGTTAATCTGAATATTTCCCGAAAGGCTATAAGTGGTACGGCGAGTAAGGTTTTCTCCTCCAATATAGAAGAACCCCCGTATGTCTCGACCATGACTGATATAGAAGTCTGGAATCTGAAGTTTTACAGGTTTACGATTACCGAACACGGCTCCTCGCAAATACAAAGTCAGTTTGCCTTTCAGCGCATAATGCAACTGGTCGGGATAATACTGACGAGTTGTCTGGTTTTTAAGAAGATGAGACTTCCACCAGTTGCCTGTGCGGTAACTCATTTTGTGTCCGACTGAGATTTTCAGACTACCATCCTTCTCTATTTCATAAACATTTCCAACTTTTATTCTGTTTTCTGTATCCTGTCCAGGAGTGATGTAACCATCTTCGATTTCGAAAGTGCCGTATTTGCCATCTGGTCCCTTGACCAAGTCGCATCCGAAAACATTTATAAGGAAATTGTCTTCATGATATTTCTTCGTAAAAATTTCTATTGTTTTATCTAAATTGAAAGGTGTTGGGGCTACTTTTTTAGAATGTCCAATATTGCTTTCTGGATTAACATCCTGAATTGCCTCCTTGTCCTGTTTGTTCAAAGCAAGGCGTATGTACTCATTTCGCTGGTTTCCTTCAAATCTGAAATCGCTTCTGCGACCAAGGAAATATCCCAAATAAGCAGAAAGATCCCAATACCTATTGTTCATCTTCATGGTACTGGATGGGTAATAATTGCCATTCCACTGACCGATGATTCCTGCCATCCAATGATCGTTATTGTATGTCAATGATGCACGCAACTTACCATTGACACCAAATGTAGTTTGCTTTATCTCGTCGGGTATAAGGTCGTGATAATCTTTTATTACACCACGTGTCATTCCATATTTTTCCAATTCTGAAATAGCAAAATCCCCATATTTATTCAGTTCAGACAATAGGTTGTCTTTTTGCAGAGCACTATACATTAATCCTCCTGTTGTTTTAATCTTGATGAAATTGATTGCTGGCATCAGATGCAAAGATGTGGAGAAGAGGAGTCGCCTCGACAATACAAAATTATAAGCATATCCTGTTTGCAGGTGGAAGTCGTTGACTCTAATGTATTGTGGCTGACGCATGAAAAACGATGGGATGAAAGGCTTTACTTCTTCCTCATCGAGTAGTTCTATGAAACTATTGTATAAATTCATTATACCCTCGGTGTATGTTGCCTCTTTACCCGTTATTATTTCTTCGGCATCCTTACTGCTTTCAAGCATATCATCAGTGTAGTCCGTCAAACGAAACTTGACATTCGCGAATCCGAGTCCTAATATTGGAGAACCTGCTGAACGAATCTGCAATGCACCATTACTATAGGCTGCAGGATTGGAAAACTTTTTATGATTGGTGAAAATACTTATGTCAATTCCCGTCCTGTCGAGAGTCATCATATTGCCAATGTCTTCGCCTAATTCTCCTATATAATCAAAAAGCGTCATTCCCATATCAAAATTTTTGATTTGCTTGTTGACATGGAAGTCGCCTCCAGTTCGCCTTCGGATAAGGTCTATATTGGCAAGTTGTGAATTGATGCTTAATGTAAATTCATTTTTTCGGTCTGCATTACGGGTAAACAAATTCCACATTGTACCCAACACAAAGCCTCTATATCCAATGTATGGACCAATCCGATTCGACAACCTTGAACTAATATCCAACACATGACCATCAGGGGATTCATAATACAGATATTCCCGTGACAAATCATCGTTTATCAGTCCCGACCAATTATAAAAAGTATTTAAGCAATAGGTTGAATCTTTAGCACTCCAGTTGTCGGCTATCCACCTCAGTGCCTTTGGAAGTTTTTCGGTTGAAAATGAAGGTAGCCTGAAAGCATGCAAACCTAATGTTGCAATTAAAAAAATTATTATTGCAAATACTTTTCTCATCATGGGATACGTTTCAATATTGTCAGCCGCAACAGCAGTTCCAAAATAAACACAATCAAAGCTGCAATGGCAAATGGTTGATAATAATCGTAATGCTTGTCGAATTTTTTGACATTGAACTTTGTCTTTTCCAATTTGTCAATATCTTGGTAAATGGATTGTAATTCCTTTGCATTTCTTGCACGATAGGATTTCCCATCAGTTATTTTTGCAATCTCTCGCAAAGTCTGCTCATCAATCTGCGACTTCACAGGAACATACTGCAATGAACCTGCCACTATCATAGGGTAGTTAACGATTCCTTCTTTACCTATTGCAATAGTATAGACACGCACTCCTAAGCTTTTAGCTATTTCGGCAGCTGTAAGCGGCGAAATTTCTCCACGGTTGTTACTGCCGTCGGTCAGCAGGATTACAACCTTTGCGCCAATCTTGTTTTTTGTTGAATCGGTGGCGATATTTTTCAATTTGCCTATAGCGTTAGCCAAACCCATACCTAATGCTGTTCCGTCTTCAATCTGTCCTGTGGCTGCCAAATCGGTTCTTACGCTATTCAGCAAGTTTAATAGTGAACTATGGTCGGTAGTCATAGGACATTGGGTGAATGATTCGCCAGCAAAAACCACCAAGCCTATGTTGTCGTTCGGACGGTCGGATATAAACTCCGCTGCAACTTTCTTTGCGGCATCAATACGATTTGGTTTGAAATCCTCGGCAAGCATACTTGTTGATACGTCCATTGCCATAATGATGTTTATGCCTTCAACCGATGTGTTTTTCCATGAGTTGCTTATCTGTGGACGGGCGAGTATGATTACAAGCAATGTCAGGAGCACACATCGTAAAGCAAATGGCACATGAACAAGATAGACTTTCCAATTGCGCAACTTTGGTGTGAACACCGATGTGTCGCTAAGCAGAATGGAGGTTTCTCCTTTTTTGCGCCATTTCACATACCATAAGGCATAGGGAATGAGCAGCAAAAGAAAAAAGAAATAATATGGTTCTACAAACTTTATCATCTTCTAAAAAAGCAAATCGTAAATTTTGTATAAAATAAAGAGATACGCTCCACACACAGCCACACATATTGTCGTTACTGTAATGATGTAGATTCTATGACGTAGCATATTGCGTTTGTCTGTCTCGGTTGTTTCCGGAGCAATAATCTCTACCGATTCTTTTTCATCCTGCTTTGTGGAATTAACAAACTCTACTGCATTGAGCAGATTCATGTCGTTTTCATTTATCAGCGTACTGTACTTCGCAAACTTCACGAGGTCGGCTGTTTGGAACAATTCTCGCAATTCGCTAATTGACTCTTCTAAAAGCGGATTGGACTGGAGATTCTCTACTATCTCCGTAGTTGTCATTTCCTTTGCATTGAACCCAAATCGCTCTTCGATATACTGCCGCAAAGTATCGGTAAGCTTTGTATAGTAGTCTTTGAGCCCATTAGTCTCGTTTTCTGCACTTGGCTTTTCCGACGATTTTAACTCTTCAAGTGCTTTCAATGCCCGCTCATGAGCTGGCAGTTTTTTCACAATCCTGCTTTTCGAGAAGAGTGGTTTGTTGTATCTCTTCCGTTGCCAAATATAAAGCAGTATCATTGACAATATCAGCATCAAGACAACAGATACCATAACTGAATACCAATCCTGCCAAGAAAAAGGATTGTCCTGCACATCTTTTGGAGGGAAGAACTGGTCGAGTTTTGTCGTGTCAACATCAATAGTCATCACTTTCATTGCCAGACTTTTGCTCTTGTATTCCTTGCCATTCACTTTCACTGGCAATGGGGGCAAATAATAGTTATTGGCTTCGAATGATGTGAATGTATATACTTGAGTCACAACCCTATTGCCATCGAAGTCTGATGTGTCTGGCTGACTGACATTCAGCAGTTCCACATTCTGCAATACTTCGGTATTTGGTCGGAAAGGTGGCAACTCCAACTGGTCTTTATAGTCTGTGGTCACTTTCAATGTTACATGTGCCTGTCGACCAATAAAAATCTGTATCGAATCTATTGTGGCTTCGACCGTGATTTTTGCTTGTGACAAAACAACACACATGCAGCAACAAAGCAAGATTATTATTCTTCTATCTATCATTATATAATTTACAATTTAACTCTGACTACTGACACTGACGCAAGGGTAATGTCTTAACTCCTTAACTCCTTAACTTCTTAACTCCTATAACTCCACAATTTAGTCGTTTCTACGTTTGGCAAAGAGCATGAGCATGGCTTTTACATAATCTTCATCGGTAGCAATACTGATACTATCTACATTACTCTTGTTGAAAATATCCTGCAATTCCATGTTTAACTTCTCAAAATGTTCATGATGCAATCGGCGCAATTTACTTGACGAGGTGTCTATGTATTGCTCTTTTCCAGTCTCAGCATCACGAACTCGCATAAGTCCAACATCTGGCAAGTCCTTCATCCTGCGATCGAAGACTTGTATTGCCGTGATATCATGCTTTCTGTTGGCGACTGTCATTGTTGTCTGCAACGAATCTGTTTTGGTAAAAAAATCACTCAATACGAAAGCCGTACACGAACGCTTCATCACGTTTGTCAGAAACTCCACAGCCTGCTGCACATTGGTATGCCTGCTTTCTGGTTCAAAATTCAGCATTTCTCGAATTATATAGAGGATGTGCTTGCGTCCCTTTTTGGGTGGGATATACTTTTCTATCTTGTCGGAAAAGAATATTACTCCAATCTTATCGTTATTTTGGATGGCAGAAAAAGCAAGCGTTGCCGCTATTTCCGTAACCATGTCTTTTGTTGTCTGCACGGTAGTTCCAAATTCCAAGCTACCGCTGACATCAATCAGCAACATCACGGTCATTTCGCGCTCTTCTTCGAAAACCTTGACGTATGGCCGATGGAAACGGGCTGTCACATTCCAGTCAATATCACGTACATCATCTCCAAACTGGTAGTCGCGCACTTCCGAGAAAGCCATTCCCCTACCCTTGAATGCACTATGATATTGTCCTGCAAAGAGATTGGCACTTAGTCGGCGTGTCTTAATCTCTATCTTCCTGACTTTATTCAGTAATTCCTGAGTTTCCATCAAGGCACTTCTACCTTATTAACAATCTTACTGATGATTTCATCGGATGTTATGCTACTTGCCTCTGCCTCGTAGGTCAGTCCTATTCTATGACGCAGAACATCATGTGCAACTGCTCTGACATCTTCAGGAACCACATAGCCACGATGTTTGATAAAGGCGTATGTACGTGCCGATTTGGCAAGGTTGATACTTGCACGTGGACTACCACCGAAACTGATGTAGTTCTTTATTTCCTTTATGCCGTAATGCTCTGGGAAACGGGTCGCAAACACAATATCTGCAATGTATTGTTCAATCTTCTCGTCCAAATAGACTTGCTGCACGACTTCGCGTGCTCTGATTATGTCTGCGGCTTCAACAACTGGCTTCACGTCGAAATCTTTTCCACTTATGTTTTCGCGGATGATTTTCTTTTCTTCTTCAAGTGATGGATAATCGATTATTACCTTCAACATAAAACGGTCCACCTGTGCTTCTGGAAGCGGATAGGTGCCTTCCTGCTCAATAGGGTTTTGCGTTGCCATTACGAGGAATGGTTTTGGCAGACTGAACGTCTCACTGCCTATGGTAACCTGATGTTCCTGCATGGCTTCAAGCAAAGCACTCTGCACTTTTGCTGGTGCACGGTTGATTTCATCGGCAAGCACAAAATTAGCAAATACCGGACCTTTCTTGACTAAAAACTTTTCGTCTTTCTGACTATAAATCAACGTACCGATAACATCGGCTGGCAGAAGGTCAGGGGTGAATTGAATGCGGTTGTAATCAGCATCTATCAGTTGTGACAGGGTTTTTATTGCTAATGTCTTAGCCAAGCCTGGCACACCTTCAAGCAGGATGTGACCATCGCTGAGTAAACCTATCAATAATGATTCAACTAAATGCTTCTGACCTACAATTACCTGATTCATGCCTGTCACCAGATTGGTGATAAAGGCACTTTGTTGCTCAATTCGTGCATTGAGTTCTTTAATATCAATATTTTCCATTATTTAAAAAATTTCATCTTTAGTTTTTCAAACCATGTCTGATTTTTTGGTTCTATCATCTTCACAGCTAAATCGGCAAACTCTGCATTGATGCTCTGTCTCAATTCTCTTGAGGCCATAAACGCAATTTTCTTGTGACCAGGAATTTCAAATCTCTTACCGGTTGCTACATCTATGCTCTTGCGTGGTTCAATGTCGATTGTCTTAAAGGTTCCAAAACCTTTAATTTTTACCATTCCATCTGACTTCAAACCGTCTTGAATTACTGAAAACATGGAATTTACAAATTCTTTTGCCTGCCTGTTTGTAAAGCCTTGCTTTCCCAATTCGGCATACATGTCCATTATCGTTAATTTCATGATTTTCCTTTTTTATCTGTTAATCAGCTGCTTCAACAAATCAACTGGATAGAATATCAGTTTTTTCTTTTGAGGGACAATCATCTGATGCTTAGTCTTCGGATTGTTAATTGTACGAGGTGCAGATTGGCGGACTTCAAACGAACCGAAGTTCATAATGGTTACCGATTCTCCATCTTTCAGTTTGTCTGTCATCTGCTTGCACAGCAATTCCACTGTTTCTAAGGTTTTCTTTTGCGGCAAACCTGTTTTTGAGGATAATGCCCTGATAAATTCAATGCTGGTCATATATAATTTACTATTTGAGGAGTTAAAGGAGTTAAGGAGTTAAGACATTACAGCCTCTCCCCAGCCCTTCCCTTTAGGGAGGGGTTTGGGGGTAGGTTCGTCATCGTTATCGTCATCGTTATCGTCATCGTTACACACACTTTCCATATAAATCAAATTCTGTTGAATCTGTGATTTCCACATCATAGAATTTGCCGATAGTCATTTGACCCTCATCTGCTGCAATCAACACTTCAGGGTCAATTTCTGGTGAGGAATACTCTGTTCTGCCAACATAATAATCACCTTCACGTCTGTCGATTATGATTTTTATTATCGTTCCGACTTTCTCGGCGGCTATCTCTTCGGCGATTTCCTGTTGCAACGCCATCAGCTTGTCCAACCGTTCTTGTTTTATTTTCTCAGGGATATTGTCCTTATAATGCTCTGCTGCAAATGTACCTTCTTCTTCTGAATAAGTAAATGCTCCCATACGCTCAAACCGTATCTTTTTCACAAAATCCATCAGTTCATCGAAGTCTTTTTCCGTTTCGCCCGGGAAACCTACCATTAAGGTTGTACGCAGATGTATTCCTGGCACTTCCTCGCGAATCTTGCTTATCAGTTCGTATGTCTCCTTGCTCGTAAAATGGCGTTGCATCTTTTCCAACATATTATCAGAAATATGCTGGAAGGCAATGTCAAGATATTTGCAGACTTTCCTGTTTTCCCTGATTACACGCAAGAGATCCATTGGAAATTTTGTTGGATAAGCATAATGTAGTCTGATCCATTCTATCCCATCCACTTCCGATATTCTCTCTATGAGTTCGGCTATTTGCTGCTTTCCATTCAAATCCACTCCATAGTAGGTTAATTCTTGAGCAATTACCTGTAGTTCCTTGACTCCTGTTTGAGCCAAATATCTTACTTCTTCAAGAATTTCGTCAATCGGTCGAGACACATGATTGCCTGTCATAATTGGAATTGCACAATATGCGCATTTCCTGTTGCAGCCTTCGCTTATCTTCAGATAGGCATAATGAGATGGTGTGGTAACTCGTCTATTTGATTGAAACCTCCCTAATTCCTCAGTTCTCTGATTCCCTAATTCCCTAAGGTATGCCACAAGTTCTTTCCAGTCGAACTTACCGAAAAACTTATCCACTTCAGGTATTTCCTGAGCCAATTCTTTACGATACCGTTCTGAGAGACATCCCAAAACGTATAGTTGCTCAATATTACCTTCAGTCTTTTCGTTGGCGTATTCCAATATTGTGTTGATGCTTTCTTCTTTCGCATCCTTTATAAAGCCGCAGGTGTTGATGATTACGATAGGGGCAACTTCTGCACATTTTATCCCTGCAGCGTCAAACATCCCCATCAACACCTCGCTGTCAACAAGGTTCTTAGAGCATCCTAAAGTAATGACTTTTACTTTCATTTGAACAATGACTCCACAAAATCTTGCCTGTCAAATTCCTGTAAATCCTCCATTCCCTCGCCCAAGCCAATGTAGCGCACTGGTACCTGGAACTGGTCTGAAATGCCTATCACAACACCACCCTTTGCCGTACCGTCAAGTTTTGTGATCGTAAGCGATGTAACATCGGTAGCGGCAGTGAACTGTTTTGCCTGCTCAAAAGCATTCTGTCCAGTGCTTCCATCAAGAACGAGCATCACATCGTCAGGTGCTGTCGGAATTATTTTCTTCATCACTTTCTTAATCTTTGTCAGCTCATTCATCAGTCCTACCTTATTATGCAGACGCCCCGCAGTATCTATTATCACCACATCTGCATTATTGGCTACAGCCGACTTCAGGGTGTCGAAGGCTACTGAAGCAGGGTCGCTTCCCATCTGCTGACGTATTACAGGCACTCCTACCCTTTCGCCCCAAATCACGAGTTGCTCAACGGCAGCCGCACGGAAAGTATCAGCAGCACCAAGATACACCTTCTTGCCAGCCTGCTTGAATTGCCATGCCATCTTTCCTATCGTAGTGGTCTTACCAACACCATTCACTCCTACTACAAGAATCACATATGGGGTGTTATCTGACGATGACTCTGACGATGACGATGACTCTGACTCAGTTTCAGCCAGCAGTCCACAGATTTCTTCTTTCAGGATGCGATTCAATTCGGAAGTGCCTACATATTTGTCGCGTGCCACTCTTTCCTCTATGCGATGGATAATCTTTAGCGTTGTTTCCACGCCAACATCGCTTGTCACTAATACTTCCTCAAGATTGTCGAGCACGTCATCGTCAACCGTTGATTTACCAACAATAGCATGACTGACCTTATTGAATACGCTTGCTTTTGTTTTTTCAAGTCCTTTATCAAGAGTTTCCTGCTCTTTGACTATCGTTTCCTGGCTTTTGTTTTTTTTGCCAAATAAT
>JAZLEX010000139.1:0-3458 GCA_045615485.1 Prevotella sp. | reverse complement strand
AGGATCCATTTTCTTGTATTGCTGATTGATTTTATCTTCAATATTTTGCTGTGGATTGATTTTGTTGATACCATCAAGTGCTTCCAAATCTTCATTTGCACCCTTTTCGTCTCCAAGTTTCCTTTTCAGCATAGCTCTTTCACGGAACCCTTCGATTGAAAACGGATTAGCCTCAATCACTTTATTGTAGTTCTCCAATGCAGATTCGTCCTCGCCCTTTTTCACTTCTATTCTGGCCTTCAGCAGCATCGTTTCTTCCTGTTCACCGACTTCATTGATGAGAAGATCCGCATCTTTTTCTGCTTCTTCTGTCTTATTTGCCATTAGAAGTGTCTGTCCGCGGAGCAAATACGCATCCCAGAAGTCCTTTCTTTCTTCTATTGACTTATTGAGCATTTCTATTGCCGACACATTATCCTCAAGTCCAAGATAAGCTTTTGCACGCCAATAGTAAATCATCACTTTTGAACCAGAAACCTCCATTTCATCGGTAAAAATAGCCAATACCGACAACATTGCCTGATAATCTTCCATCATGTAGTAAACTTGCGCCATCAGCAGTGCAATCTGCTGATTTTCGGGTTCTGCTTGCTGCAATATTTTCAATTCTGCAATTGCTGCTTCCAGCTCATTATTGCGTATCAAGACATGAGTAAGATAATCGCGGATTTCCAAATCCTCTTTTATCTCAAGTGCTTTACGGTAGCAGCGGATGGCATATTCATACTCTCCCATGCGATTTGCCCGTTGACCGTCTGTACGGAGCACATCAAAAGCATTTTCCTTCTGGCGCTCTTCAATCTGTTCTGGAGTTTCTTCTGCCCCTCCAAATAAACTTTTCCAAAATCCCATATTTAAATAAAATTATTTCCGTAGCTCAATTTGCAAGGTTGCAGGTTTGAAATCATCCGATTTCACCGTGAATTTTACTTTCCCGCCCTGATGACCTGCACGAAGGATAACCATTGCACTTCCCTTGTAAAGACTGCGTGTGTTGCCAACATGCAATTCGTCGGAATAAATGTCACCATTATCAACGCCGACTATTTCGGCATCACCCTCTACGGCAAAAGTCAGTTTGCTGTTTACATCATACACACGTCTGCCTTTCTTATCTACTGCCCAAACGCGCACATGCTTCAAATCCATACCATCTGCAGTCCAGACAAAATCATCATCAGCAAATACTTTCAATGCTACTGCCTTGCCAGTTGTTTCCAATTTATGTCGTGCAACTACTTTACCTTTGTTTTTGGCAATTGCCTCGATTGTGCCCGATTTGAATTTCACACCATTCCATGCTATGCGATTGCGCACTTTAGGATTAGACTTGTCGTTTTGCTTTGTGCCCAAAGATTTCCCATTCTGGACAAGTTCAACTTCGTCAGCGTTGGTAAACACAACAATATTACACTCCTGCCCTACTGTTCTGTTCCAATTTTCCGACATTTGCTTTGTCCCTACCTGCACATCGTTCCACATCTGACTCACATTGGCATTTTCGATTACTGCCAGATGCACCATCGGTTCGTCGTCTTTAAAATAACTTTTCAGAAAATATGCCAATGGCTTCGGTTGTAATGAAATATCAAACATACCCTGCGTCCAGCCTTTTGCTGGCCAGCCGTTGCTTTCGCCAAGATAGTCAATCATTCCCCAATAAGCCAAGCCGATAACTTTGTTCAAGTCCATTTCAAAGAAATTCGGTCCCATTCCTGAAACATTTGCTTCGCTTTGATAGAAATTCATCCAAGGAAAGCGTCTGGCATCACCAGGGAAATACATGTAGCGGTAGTTGTAAGACTGAATATCCGTTTCTAATGCCAAGTTGTGAGGCAGCGAATCAGTTTGCGGATTTCTGCCACGAGGGTGCATTGCCACCGTGACAGGTCGCGTGTTGTCGTAACGCAAAAGCAGAGGTTTCTGCATTCTGTAAGCCGTCACGCCATAATCTCCGTATGGTATTTGCGGATAAGTCTGCAACTCATTCCCCAAACTCCACATCACGACTGACGGATGGTTTCTGTCGCGCTTGATAAATTCAGGAATGTGCTCTTGCCAGAGTTTTGTCCAACTTGTCCTGCCACCAGCATATTGAGTGAGCCACTTGTCATAGAGTTCATCAACGACCAGCAGACCATACTTGTCGCATAGTTTCAGAAAATCTTCGGAATATGGATTATGTGAAGTCCTGACATGGTTCACGCCAAACTGTTTCAGCATTTTCAGTCGCTTTTCTATGGCTTTCGGGTAGGCAGCAGCACCAAGTGCACCAAGGGTGTGATGATTTGCCAGTCCTTTCAGCAGCACTTTCTTGCCATTAAGCTTAAAGCCAAAGGAAGGAGAATATTCCAGTGTGCGTATGCCAAACTGCTCGCACACTTCATCTACTGCGACACCTTTCGCATCCAGCAGCCTCACCTTCATGGTGTAAAGATAAGGATTCTCGCAACTCCACAGATGAGGGTTGGCAATTTGCATGGAATCCAAAGTGTAGTCAGCACCATTGCTCTGCCTGTGGTTAGCCTTGACTGTATTTGTGCGTTTCACTATCGTCTGTCCCTGAGCATCAGAAATCTCCACATCAACAATCAGATTTTTCAGTTTCGACTGAAGACAAGCCATCGTCGCCTGCAATTTCACCCAATTACCATTTGTTGTGATGTAGAGTGGATGACGACAGAAATACTGGTTCAGGTTGGTATGCACAAGTCGCACATCACGAAACAGTCCGCCACCTGTGTACCAACGTGAATTTTCAGCCTTTTGAGTATTAGCCTTTACTGCGAGCACATTTTTCTTGCCATACTTCAAGTGCTTTGTAATATCTATTTCAAAACCTATATAGCCGTATTCCGTACCGCCTATGCGCTGACCATTCAGATAGACATCGCCCACATACATGATTCCTCCAAAATCCACCAATGTGCGTTGCTGCTTCCAGGTTTCATCAGGAGTGAACGAATAGCGATACCAGCCAATACCCATTTCCTTAAATCCACGAGAAGACAGTCGGCTTTTGCGATTTGCGCCAGGATCGGACTTATCTTCTTTTTCATTTGCATCAGGAGCCACCCAAGGTTGTGCAATCTGGAAATCATGAGGGATGTTGACTTTCTGCCAACTGCTGTCATCAAATCCAACAGCCTCAGCATTATTCACATCACCAGCACAGAATTTCCACCCATAGTCAATAAGTTCCACCTGTCGCTGAGCATTCATCAACAAGCAACATACAATCGCAAAAACAAACAATGTAATTCTTTTCATAATCTAAATTTTAATTTTGTGCTGCAAAAATAGGAAAAAAATCTAATGTTGATTAATTATTTTGAAATTAGTAACCAATAATTAACTTTTTTTAAAGGCACAACAACCTTGCGGCGCCGCATTACCTTCACCTTATCACTACTTTACCTCTACCTTATCGTTACTTTATCGCTACCTAATATTCGATT
>JAZLEX010000138.1:0-2955 GCA_045615485.1 Prevotella sp. | reverse complement strand
AACAAATAAACCCCTGAGAAAGTCAGGGGTTTTGTTTGGTTGTTGTTGGGAAAAAACTCTAAATGAGTTCAATCTTATTCTCATCAGCTGTAATCTTACCTTCTTTCAGAAGCCATCCCATACCAAGGAGTGTTTCTTCTTCAGAGATATTGGCAGCCTTTGCGATTTCACTGACAGTAAGTCCTTTTCCAGCAGCAGCTAATGCCTGATAAACATCACCAGCCTTAAAACCAATATTCTCGGCTTTATAGTCAATGAATTGCTTTTCTTCAACAATCACCTTTTTTGCTGCTTTCTTTGTTTCAGCTTTTGGAGCAGCAGTTGTCTTTTTTGTTGCCATAATGAAAATTTTAAATTGTACCTTTAAAAAACTAACACATATTTATGTTTGCGGTGCAAAGTTATATCTATTTGTTGGTAGAGTAAAGGTTTTTATATCAATTATTTCATAAAGTGCCAAATTATTGATGCAGGTCAAGTTTGATTTGAAGTTCGTCCAATTGTTTGTCATCTACTTCGGATGGAGCATCGAGCATGGTATCTCGTCCGCTATTGTTCTTAGGGAATGCAATGCAGTCGCGAATGCTGTCGAGCCCCGCCATGATGCTTACCCAACGGTCTAACCCGAATGCCAGTCCTGCATGTGGTGGTGCTCCGTATTTGAAGGCGTTCATCAGGAAGCCAAACTGCTGCTGTGCCTTTTCTGGGGTGAAGCCTAACACTTCGAACATTTTTGCCTGAAGTTTAGGGTCGTAGATACGCAATGAACCTCCACCGACTTCTATGCCGTTGCATACAAAGTCGTAGGCTTTGGCACGTACTTTAGCAGGGTCGGAGGTAAGCAAAGGTATGTCATCAGGATTAGGCATTGTGAACGGATGGTGTGTTGACATGAGTCGCTGCTCCTCATCGCTCCACTCAAACAGAGGGAAGTCGATTATCCACAGGCATTCAAACTTGTTCTTATCTCTCAATCCCAGACGTTCGCCCATTTCTAATCGTAAGGAGCATAGTTGGATGCGCGTCTTGTTGGTATTGTTGCCAGAAAGAATGAGAATCAGGTCGCCTGGCTCTGCATTCATCTTTACTTTCAGGTTGTTCAGGACTTCATGGGAATAGAATTTATCTACGCTGCTTTTTACGCAGCCATCATCCTGAACGCGGGCATAAACGAGTCCCTTTGCTCCGATTTGCGGACGGCGTACAAAGTCTGTGAGTTGGTCGATTTGTTTTCTTGTATATGAGGCACAGCCTTTTGCGCAGATGCCGCCGATGTATTCAGCTTCTTCAAAGACTGCAAAGTCGCTTTTGCCTTTGAATACATCCATGAGTTCTACAAACTCCATACCGAAACGGAGGTCGGGTTTATCGCTACCATACAGGCGCATGGCTTCTGCCCAAGGCATCTGGCGCAGTTTTGGCAGTTCTACACCTCTAATTTCGCGGAACAGGTAGCGGGCAAGTTCTTCAAATGTGTTAAGTACATCATCTTGTCCCACAAAACTCATTTCACAGTCGATCTGTGTGAATTCTGGTTGGCGGTCGGCTCTGAGGTCTTCATCGCGGAAGCATTTCACAATCTGGAAATAGCGGTCGAAACCTGCTACCATAAGTAGCTGCTTCAATGTCTGAGGTGACTGAGGCAGGGCATAGAACTGTCCAGGATTCATGCGTGAAGGTACTACAAAGTCGCGTGCGCCTTCAGGTGTAGAACCTATGAGGCATGGTGTTTCGACTTCGATGAAACTCAAGTTGTCAAGGAAGTTGCGGATGAGGATAGTCATGTTGTGGCGCAGTTCCAAATTTTTGCGCACACTATTGCGGCGGAGGTCGAGGTAGCGATATTTCATGCGCAGGTCGTCACCTCCGTCAGTGTTGTCTTCGATGGTAAAAGGAGGAGTGATGCTTTCGTTCAGTACATTCAATTCTTTTACCAAGATTTCAATGTCGCCAGTAGGAAGGTTCTGGTTTTTGCTTGAGCGTTCGCTGACAATACCTTTTGCCTGGACAACCCATTCGCGTCCAAGGGTGTTGGCCTTGTCAAAATCCTTATCGCCTTCACTCAAGACGAGTTGTGTGATACCAAATCTGTCACGCAGGTCGATAAAGGTCATGCCGCCCATCTTGCGTGTTCTTTGTACCCATCCTACGAGGGTAGTCTCTTTACCTGCATCTTCAAGGCGAAGTTCGCCGCAGGTGTTTGTTCTGTAATCTGTGTTAAACATTTGGTTTATATTTTTTTTGCGGTTATTCTGGTGTTTCCGGAATTTCCAGAATTTCCGGATTTTCCGGATTTTCTGGGATTTCCGGGGGTTCCTTATAACCTCATATTACTACTAATTAAGAATATACACTTGCAGGAAGAGGAATGCCATTCCGAGGAGCCAGCCGAGAAAGACTTTGCCGCTGAAATGTTTCCAGAACCAGCTTATTTTTATATTTTCCATTCGCATAAGTACTATTCCACTTAGTGAGCCAACGGAGATGATGCTTCCACCGATTGCCGTGCAAAAGGCGATTATCTTCCAATAGGCACCGTTTTGCACGAACCATGCGGCATCACCGAGTGTGCCTTCTGGAGCAATGTCGTACATGGAGAAAAACGTCATCGCAGTGGTGAACGATTCAAGTACGGTGCTTATCAATCCGGCAATTGTACCGATGATAAAGACATTGTGTACATTTTCCCATAGCCACTGTGCAAACTGGTTCAGAAAACCTGTCTCTTTTACTGCACCTAAGGCGAGCATGATACCAATTACATATAGCACAGCCTGCAAGCCTCCCTGCTGCATAGCCAAAGGTTTGCGTTGTTGGAGCATACGGTCGGACTGTATCAGTTTGCGGTTGTAGATTTCGTTCATCACCCACAAGACTGCCAGTACGCACAATGCACCAAGGAACGGACTAAGTTTTGTGATGTTGTGGAATGATGGTATGAACCATAGTCCCGCC
>JAZLEX010000137.1:0-20937 GCA_045615485.1 Prevotella sp. | reverse complement strand
GAAAGACGTTTTATGCAAAAATTAATATAGTTTACAAAACATCCCATTTATGATTATTTAACACAAAAAATTTGAGATTATGTTTATTCCTCAACTGATAATACATTGAAAACTACACCGCAAAAAGGCTGAGTAGTTACTTGAGATTATGTTTATTCCTCAACTGATAATACATTGAAAACTACACCGCAAAAAAGCTGAGTAGTCGATTTTGGCTCAAATCGGTTAATTTGTGTTAAAAAATTAACAAAATAAACGAAATAAACAGGCTAAACGCCATTTTTGAAATTTACGATTTACAATTTTACTAATTATTTACGATTTTATTTATTTACAATGGACAATTGCTTATCGTTATCGTTTTCGTTTTCGTTGTTCAGAGTCAGCGTCAGAGTCAGTGTGTCAGAGTCAGCGTCAGAGTCAGTGTCAGTGTCAGTGTTACGATATATGCTATGGGAACTGCCATAGTGTTTTTGTGCTGATAGATTTCTATGTTTGCCTTTGATTTCTTTAGCAAATAATATACAAGACTTGCTATGCAGATTCCGAGTAGTGCTCCTGCAAGAATATCGGAAACATAATGCACTCCTAAATACATTCTTGAATAGCATGAGCCACATGCCCAGATGAAAGCCGTGAGACTGATTGCGCGATTGCGGAACAATAATGTCAAGAACATTGCTGCACCGAAACCGTTGCAAGCATGATTTGACGGGAAACCGAATGGTCCACCTTTATAGCCATTGACAAATGAAAGCAATGACTGAATTTCTGGGTTATGCGATGGACGCGGACGAGCAACAAGCGGCTTGATGATGGAGGTGGGAATCTGGTCGCACATTACAAACATCACGGCAAAAGCACAGAGGGTGAAAAGGAGTGCTTTCTTGTCGCTTTTGCCGAAATATACCATATAGAACAGAACTGCGGCACCAAGTAGTACCCATGTAACGCCGTTGGTATAAATCCACCAGAAAGAATCATAAACCGTACTGCCATCGAAATTGATGGCAGTAATCAGTTTATTATCGATTTGCTGAATCATTAGTTGGGAGATTTGGAATTAGGAATTTAGGGAATTAGGGATTTGGGGATTCCCTGTTTCCATAGTTCCATAGTTCCTTGATTCCTTGATTTTACTTGACTTCCCAGATGTCGTTTGTTTCGAGGAGTTCTGCGAAATTGTGATATGGCTTCTTTGCCTTGATTTCTTCAATCTGCGCCTCGACAGCATCATTGTATGTAGGTGCTTCGACATCGCGTATTACTCCGAGTGCAACAGGGAATCCGTCACCATTGCCCATAAGGGCAAGTTTGAGTTGCAGGGTGTTGTCTTCACAATGTGCATCATGGACAAGGACAGATGGATGGTCGGCACTTACAATCTTCAAGCCAAAGCCTTCCCGTGCCAAACCAAATTCATTGTTCTCACCAAAAATCATTTTTTCGCCATGCTTCAGGTAGATGGCATTTTTGGCACGTCCGTCTTTTGTATAAACACTGTCGTGAGTGCCATTGTTGAAAATGACGCAATTCTGCAAGATTTCGCATACTGATGCTCCTTTATGGTTATAGGCAGCCTTTAGCACCTCAATAGTAGCAGGTGCATCTGTTGCCACAGCACGGGCAAAGAAATGGCCTCTTGCCCCAAAGCACAGTTCGGCAGGGCGGAAAGGATCTTCCACTGTTCCGTATGGTGAACTCTTGCTGACAAAGCCACGTGGAGAAGTTGGTGAATACTGTCCTTTGGTAAGACCGTAGATACGATTGTTGAGAAGAATCATATTAAGGTCGATGTTGCGACGATTGGCATGAATAAAATGGTTGCCACCGATAGCCAAGCCATCACCATCGCCACTTACCTGCCAAACGGTAAGTTCAGGGTTTGCTACTTTTGCGCCTGTTGCAATAGCAGCGGCACGTCCATGGATAGTGTTCATTCCGTATGTTGCCATATAGTGAGGCAAACGTGATGAGCAGCCTATTCCGCTGATTACTGCGATATTGTGTGGAGCAACTCCTATTTCAGCCATAGCCTTATGAAGGCTGGCAAGGAAAAAATGGTCGCCACATCCAGGACACCAACGTGGCTTACCTTTTGAATAATCTTTTGCTGTATATTCCATTATTAAAATTTACGATTTACAATTTACTAATTATTTACGATTTTATTTATTTACAATGGACTATTGCTTATCGTTATCGTTTTCGTTTTCGTTGTTCAGAGTCAGAGTCAGTGTCAGTGTCAGAAAGCTTAGAGCTTAGAGTTGAGAGCTGAGAGTCAGAGTCAGTGTCAGAAAGCTTAGAGCTTAGAGTTGAGAGCTGAGAGTCAGAGTCTGTTGAAATATTCCACAAGTTCAGTTATTACAAATGGCTGACCTTTTACCTGATTGAATTGGTAAGGTACAAAATTATCAACTTTCATTCTCAGATAGGCTGCCAGTTGTCCCATATTTTGCTCAGCCACTACAACCTTCTTGTATTTTTTCAATACCTCTGCTGTATTCTTTGGCAGAGGGTTGATATACTTGAAGTGTGCCAATGCCACTTTCTTTCCCATTGCACGAAGTTCATCCATTGCAGAATGAAGATGACCAAATGTGCTGCCGAAACCGACAATAAGCAATTCCGCATCATCCTTGTCGCCTAATACTTCCAGATCGGGTACTTGAATGTTTTCAATTTTCTGTTGACGCTTGCGCACCATCAAGTCATGATTTTCAGGTGCTGTGGAAATAGCTCCAGTCTTATCGTCTTTTTCCAGACCGCCAAGAATATGAGCAAACCCCTCGCGACCAGGTACAGCCCAATAGCGACTGCCATTCTCATTGCGCATGTATGGAGTCCATGTTTCTTTCATATCCTCTGTGACGTATGGAGGTTCTATGGATGGATATTCTGCCAAATCAGGCAATTTGAATGCTCCTGAGCCGTTTGCCACATATCCGTCGGTAAGCAGGACTACTGGTGTCATGTGTTCAAGAGCCATCTTGCATGCCTCGTAGGCTGCATCAAAGCAATCCACAGGACTGGTTGCTGCGATGACAGGCATAGGAGTCTCACCGTTTCTGCCAAACAGAACCTGAAGAAGGTCGGTCTGCTCGGACTTGGTTGGAAGACCAGTTGCCGGTCCACCGCGCTGAACATCAATGACAACAAGCGGCAATTCCATTATTACTGCCAGATTCATGGCTTCGCTTTTCAGGCAGATGCCAGGTCCGGAGGTGGATGTTGCAGCCAAGGCTCCAGCATAAGCAGCCCCAACGGCAGAAGAACATCCTGCAATCTCGTCCTCACATTGGACGGTTGTCACGCCAAGGCTTTTGTGCTTTGATAGTTCATGAAGGATATCGGTAGCAGGTGTGATAGGGTAAGAACCCAAATACAATTTCAATCCTGCTTTTTCAGCAGCAGCAATGAGCCCGTAGGCTGTTGCCTTATTACCAGTGATATCCATATAGCGTCCAGGAATCTTATTCTTGGATTCTATGCGGTAGGTGTTGGAGACGCTGCTGTGAGTGTTATGTCCATAATCATAACCAGCATGGATGACTTTGATATTGTTTGCTGCAATTTCAGGTTTCTTTGCAAATTTCTCATTAAGAAAATTCTCTGCAATGGACAAATCACGATTGAACAACCAGCAGACGAGTCCCAATGCAAACATATTGCGGCATTTGAGAATAGCCTTGTTGTCCATACCACTATCAGCCAGACAGTCTTTTACCATTTGAGTGATAGGTGCAGCAATTACGTTGTCGGGGTCGATTCCCATTTCACCAAGATAGTCAGGAGTGGCAAATTGGGCTTTATCCAAGTCGGCTTTGCCAAAGCTGTCAGTATCAATAATGATGCAAGCCCCTGGCTTAGCGTAGCGATACTGCGTTTTCAAAGCAGCAGCATTCATAGCAACCAAGACATCGCATTGGTCGCCAGGAGTATAGACTTTTTCGCTTCCGATGTGAACCTGGAAACCACTCACACCTGTCAGTGACCCTTGCGGAGCACGGATGTCGGCAGGGTAATCAGGAAATGTGGAAATATCATTTCCAAGAGTAGCCGAAATGGTGGAAAAAATGTTTCCTGCCAATTGCATACCATCACCAGAGTCGCCAGAGAAACGAATGACGACCTGATCTAATTTTTTAATTTCTAATTCTTTGGTCATGATTATATTATTTGCGGTTTTTTATAAAAATCCTAATATTTTTTTACATTATGTTCAGCCATCTGAGGACATCGTTCAGGTTTGCAACTACCAGCAGCAGAACTAATATGACGAAGCCTATTGTTCCTGCTCGTTCCATGAACTTGTCGGATGGTTTTCTGCGCGTGATGGCTTCATAGATAAGCATCAAGGCATATCCACCATCAAGTGCAGGTATTGGCAGAATGTTCATGAAGGCAAGAATGATGCTCAGAAAAGCAGTCATCTTCCAGAACAAATACCAATCCCATGTGGCAGGGAAAAGATTTCCGATAGTTCCAAACCCACCAAGCGATTTCACTCCTTCACTGGAGAAAATATATTTCAAATCACCAATATAGCCTTTCAGCACGTTGCATCCGTAAGCAATGCCAGCGGAGAAGCTTTCAAAGAATCCGTATTTGATTTCTCTTGGTTTGTAATACATAGAATAATGCGTTTGTGTAACCCCCATCAGCATATCTTCTGAAAGAATTATTGTGTCTTGAACAACAGAATCGGCTGATGTGAAAGCAATAGCAATCTGTCTGCAAGCAAGAGAATCTGACGCTGTCTTGGCATCAAGAAGCTTATCAGCCAATCTGCTTGTAATGTCGGTCACTTCGCCCCAAGAACTGACCTCCGTTCCATTGATGGCTGTTATGACATCACCTTTTTTCATTCCCACCTTATCGGCTGGTGTGCCGACTATTACACTATCCACTATTGCAGGGACTTTGACACGGATAAATGGTGGTACTTCACTTGCTATTTTCAATAAATCAATATCGTCAGGCATGGCAATATCAACTTCCTTACCATTACGGAGAACAGTTACATTATCGGCATCAGCCAAGCCACGGAGCAAGTCGATATCATATTTGATGTATTCCTTACCATCGATTTTTATTGGCAAGTCACCATCCTGAAAACCTATATTTTTTGCGGTAGGACTGAATTCCATACCAAGTTTCATGTCTTTCAATGCGCAATAGCTATCGCCCCAATGCATCATAATCATAGAATAAATGAAGAGGGCAAGCAGGAAGTTCACGGTAACTCCACCTACAATAATAAGGAATCTTTGCCAAATAGGTTTTGAACGGTATTCCCATGGTTGCGGAACAGAGGCAAGGTCTTTTGTGCTTTTTGTTTCGTCAACCATACCAATGATACTGCAATATCCACCAACAGGCATCCATCCAATACCAAATTCTGTATTGTCAGGATTGCGACGCCAGTCGTCTTCAGGCAACTGTTCCCGTTCTTCATCTGTCATTGAACGATACACTACATTTCCATTGGCATCTAATTGCTTGTTTCCATCTTCGTCAAGGTCTTCCGTTATAGCTGCAGGAGTATTGGCTGCAAAAAAACGGCAGTGAAGTTTGCCACCGAATTTCTTGATTCTCATTATGGAAAAACGTGGATTAAAGAACATGTAGAATTTATCCACTCTGGTCTTGAACAATTTGGCAAATAAAAAATGTCCCCCTTCATGGAGCAATACCAGAAGTGAAATTGAGATTAAAAACTGTACGAGTTTGATAAGAAAAATATACATGATAATAATTTACTATTTACTATTTACTATTTACTATTTATTTACACATTTTATTTATTTAATAATTTAACCCCATAACCTACAACCTACAACCTACAACCGCATATTAATTTACATATTTACAAATTCGTTTGCGATTTGACGAGCCTCAGCATCAGAAGCGAGATATGTCTCATAATTTGGTGACGCATCGAAAGTGGCTTTGTTCATAGTGCGCTCAATGATTTCTGCCATTTGTGGGAAACTAATCTTGTCTTCCAGGAAAGCGCGATTAACTATTTCATTGGCAGCATTCATGATACAAGGCATGTTGCCTTTACGTTTCAGGGCTTCGAACGCGAGTGCCAAGCAGCGGAATTTGTTCAAATCAGGTTCGAAAAACTCCAAAGGATGCTTGAACAAGTCAAGTCTTTCGCCTGTCAGTGAGAGCCGTTGTGGGAATGAAAATGCGAATTGAATAGGCAAGCGCATATCAGGCACGCCCAATTGCGCTTTTACCGAACCGTCGTGGAACTGGACAGCACTATGAACTATTGATTGTGGATGTACCAGCACCTGTATTTGTTCTGGTTGTACTCCGAACAACCATTTAGCCTCAATAACCTCAAAGCCCTTGTTCATCATAGTGGCAGAGTCGATGGTGATTTTTGCACCCATGTTCCAGGTAGGATGCTTTAAGGCATCATTTTTTGTAACTGTCTGGATTTTCTCTTCGGATAATAGTCGGAACGGGCCACCTGATGCAGTAAGTAGAATTTTTTCTATTGGATTATCATCCTCACCAACTAAACTTTGAAAAATCGCTGAGTGCTCACTATCAACAGGAAGAATAGGGCAATGATTTTCCATGGCAAGATTGCAGATAAGTTCTCCTGCCACAACCAAGGTTTCTTTGTTGGCAAGGCAGATTTTCTTTCTTGCTTTTATCGCACTTATCGTTGGTGGCAGTCCAGCAAAACCGACCATGGCAGTCAATACCATGTCGATTGGTTCTGCTTCAACTATCTGGCATAATGCATCTGCTCCAGCATATACTTTTATTGGCAGATCTTCCAGCAGTTGTTTCAATTCATCATAATGCTCGTCGTTGGCAATTACGACCGCAGACGGATTATATTTTCTTGCTTGTTCTGCCAACAGATTAACATTATTGTTGGCTGTCAAGCAATAGACTTCGTACAAATCATTATGCTCTTCAATAACCTCTAATGCCTGTGTACCGATAGAGCCTGTACTTCCTAATATGGCAATTTGTTTTTTCATTTTACAAATCCAACAATCCTTCAGGAATTTCCATTTCGATGATTTTGTTCGCGATATCTACATCTTTTATCCATTCATATACGGCTGGAATCAAGATTTCTTTTTGTGTCTGCTTGGATGCCACAATGAACAACGTGTTCTCGTTACTGTCATCTACGTCAGAAATTATACCGATTTCATTGATTTTGAAACCAATCAGATGGGACAAATCAGTAATTTCCTCAGCACTCCTGTCTGACAAGGAATAAGGGAAGAACACTTCTGTGCCAACCAGTTCCTGTGCCATATCAGTTGTATCAACATCGCAAAACTTAATCAATACACGTTCATTGCTTCTAAAGCGATACTCCTCAATAAAGAAAGGTACAAATATTCCATCAAGAGACAATATTACATAATCGGCATCAACACGGTCGAACACATCGTCGGTAAAAGTGAAATTTATTTCGCCTTTTACTCCATGTATTTTTCCGAGGATTCCGATTTTATAAACGTCTTCTGGATTTATCATATCAGTCTTTTCTTTCAATTTCAGCACCAAGAGCCCTGAGTCGTTGTTCTATGTCTTCATAGCCTCGGTCTATTTGCTCAATATTATTAATAGTACTGGTTCCCCTGGCACTTAATGCCGCTATCAGCAAGGCAATTCCTGCACGGATATCAGGGCTGGACATTCTTCCTGCACGCAAACGGATTCTGTTGTCGTGACCGATAACCACCGCTCTGTGAGGGTCGCACAAGATAATCTGCGCACCCATATCGATAAGTTTATCGACGAAGAATAGTCGGCTTTCAAACATTTTCTGATGAATCAGTACGCTTCCTTTTGCTTGAGTTGCCACTACGAGCAAGACAGATAGTAAGTCTGGTGTAAGACCAGGCCATGGAGCATCTGCAAAAGTCATGATTGAACCATCGATAAAGGTATCTACCTCGTAATGTCCCTGATAAGGTATGTACAAATCATCACCTTTACACTCTATCTTAATTCCCAATCTTTGAAAGGTATCAGGTATGATGCCCAAATGCTCCAAAGAAACACCTTTTATAGTTATACCTTCACCAACCATTGCAGCCATGCCTATAAACGAGCCGACTTCTATCATGTCGGGAAGTAATGTGTGAGTGACTCCACCCAAGGATTTGACTCCTTTGATGGTGAGGAGATTTGAAGCAATTCCACTTATTTCAGCTCCCATACTGTTTAGCATCCTGCACAACTGCTGTATATATGGTTCACATGCAGCATTGTAAATTGTTGTAGTGCCTTCTGCCAAAGATGCTGCCATAATAATGTTTGCAGTACCCGTAACAGAAGCTTCATCAAGCAACATATTGCATCCAATCAACTTTTTACAGCCGAGGGTAAGCACTCCTAAAGAGTCGTTCTGCACTGTGCGTGCTCCAAGTTTTTGCAGTCCCAGCAAATGCGTATCCAAGCGCCGTCTGCCGATTTTATCACCTCCAGGTTTGGCAACTATTGCTTTATGAAAACGTGCAAGCAGTGGACCTATCATCAAGATGCTTCCTCTCAGATTGGCACATTCCTGAGTGAACTCATAACTTTGCAGATATTCCAAATCTATGTCGTCTGCCTGGAACTCGTATGTTTTCTCGGCACATTTTACAACCTTAACACCTATTTTCTTAATCAAGGAAATAAGATTATTTACATCTTTAATGTTTGGCACGTTATGAACCGTAACCTTTTTGTCAGTCAGCAAACATGCGCATATTATCTGCAAAGCTTCGTTTTTGGCACCTTGTGGTGTGATTGTACCTTTTAGAGGGTATCCACCTTTTATAATAAATGATGACATGTGTTAGTCTAAAATCGTAATGTGTTAGTGTTTCAGCGTTTTTTGTTCCTCGACTTTTTGTAACGGGGTTTGCTCTCTACAACACGATTAAACTCAAAATTATCCAAATCAAGCTGAACCTCTTCATCTGTGTATTTAGCCAGATCAAAAGCCACTCTCTCATCCTCATAAGAACCTCGGTTCCATGTATAAAGTGAGCGTTTCATCTGATTTGCAGTCAATCTGATGAGTTCAGCACGCTGCTCTTCATCAGTAATTTCCCGAATTTGTCCCATTAGTTGCTCCAGCAGATGTCCATAATGACGCTGCTTGATTTTTTGCATAGGATATTTCAATGGTTCCGGATGTTTTAGAAGTTCTTCTTTCGGTGTGATTTCACAAGGGTAGTCAATGTCCAATTCAAAATTGCTGATGAAAGCCAGATGATTCCACAATTTCTGCTCGTAGTTGTCGGCATTGCGCATTTGAGGTGTAAGAATCTTCATCACATCAATAATTGCATACGCACAATTCACGCGTTCATCTTTATCGGCAATAGTTTTACAGTAATCGACCATCTGCTGAACTTCTCTGCCATATTCGGGCATTAACAATTTTCTGCGGTCGGTGTTATAATCTAAACCATTTATTTCCATTTCAGTATTTTTCTTATTTACATAATATGTTGTGGCTTTTTATCGCTACAAATTCTTTTAGATAAAAAGGCTCAAAGTAGGCAACATCTTCAAATTCACTTCTCAGATATTTCATTTCTGCCAAAGGCATCATGTTTTTCGCAAGTGGGATTATACCATCAATAAAATGTGCATTTGCATATTCCTTATCATTTATTGCAGATTTTTGTTGTATGCATTCCCTGTATTTTACGCTACCATTACCGAAAAAGAATATGTCGTGTTCCATTAAAAGAGTGCTGAAAGAATTTTCATTCAATACAATTGCTACTGCCCCATTTTTAGAAATCTGGACATCCTTGCCTTCAGGCAGCGGCTGGACTTTCAATGCTCTGTCGTAAACGGCAGTATATACTTCCATTCTTCGTGCATCAAGCATAGGACAAAGCAGTGCATTCTCTGGTATTTTTTCACCCAGCAACAGAGGCACACACATTAAATCGAGTGTCGGAACAGAAATGAGAGGGATATGCATACCATAGCAAATTCCCTTTGCCATGGAAACTCCTATACGCAATCCCGTATAAGACCCAGGACCACAACTTATTGCAACGGCATCCACTGGTATGGCATGACTATCGGCAAACGACAAGGCACTTTTCACATAGTCACCAAGCACATTGGCATGATTGGTCTCTGTTCCACAGTCACCATCAAGATTAGATGTATTGAATATTATTTCGCCATCTGAACTTACAGCAACACTGCAAACATTTGTACTTGTTTCTATATTCAATATGCAAGCCATTTTTATACTATGATTGAAAAGGTTTCAGTTAGAATTGGTGGTTTAGTCGTGATTCCTGAGCTTGTCGAAGGATGGTCGTTTGGGGGTTATGACTCCGACTCAGTGTCAGTGTCAGTATCAGTGTCAGAGTCAGAGTGAATCATAAATGTCTATGGTTTATCATCATGCTTGTTTCGCATGTGTTGTTGGAACAGGAAATCAATTACCACCAAAAATATCATAATCCCCATAGCGGCAAAAAATGGTACTCCAAGAATGAGCAACAACATTGCCACTATAAAGACTAAAACAATATGACTCTTGGTCAGTTTTTTTGGTGATTCCATTTAGATGCCTTCTATTAAGGTGTGTTCTATAAATTATAAAATGATATGAGCTCTTATGGTAGCCTACGTTTTGCGATGATCGCAATAAAATTAATTTATAGATTTCACATTATTTTGCAAAAGCAACACTGCGTATCTCACGGATAACTGTAATCTTTACCTGACCAGGATAAGTCATGTCAGTTTGAATCTTATTAGCTATTTCACCGCTCAAAGCTTCTGCTTCGGCATCAGTAACCTTATCAGCACCAACAATAACGCGCAATTCACGTCCAGCCTGGATAGCATACGTCTTAGTAACACCAGGATAACTCATTGCTATTGCCTCTAAATCATTAAGACGTTTGATGTATGCTTCCACAATTTCGCGGCGAGCACCAGGACGAGCACCTGATATGGCATCGCAAACCTGTACGATTGGTGCCAGCAGTGTTTCCATTTCCATCTCATCATGGTGTGCACCTATTGCATTGCAAATTTCCGGTTTTTCATGGCATTTGGCAGCAAATTCTGCACCCCAGACAGCATGTGGCTGCTCTAACTGTTCATCAGAAACCTTTCCTATATCATGCAATAATCCTGCTCGTTTAGCCTTCTTTGGGTTTAATCCTAATTCAGCTGCCATCACACCGCACAAATTAGCTGTCTCACGTGCATGCTGAAGAAGATTCTGACCGTATGAAGATCTGTATTTCATTTTACCGATGGCACGGATAAGATCAGGATGCAGACTATGAACACCAAGATCAATGGCCGTGCGTTTTCCTGTCTCGATTATTTCATCTTCGAGTTGCTTTTTCACCTTTGCAACGACTTCTTCTATGCGTGCAGGATGAATGCGCCCGTCTGCAACCAACTGATGCAATGCCAAACGGCATACTTCGCGGCGTATTGGGTCGAATGCACTAATCACAATTGCTTCTGGAGTGTCGTCAACAACTATTTCAACTCCTGCTGCCGATTCCAATGCACGGATGTTTCGTCCTTCACGACCGATGATGCGACCTTTTACCTCATCGTTGTCAATATGGAATACGCTGGTGGCATTTTCCACTGCTGTTTCGGTTGCCACACGCTGAATAGTCTGTATCACAATCTTTTTTGCTTGTTGATTAGCATTTAATTTTGCTTCTTCAACTATTTCATCAATGTAAGCTTGAGCATTGGCTTTTGCTTCATCCTTCAGACTTTCCACTAATCTTGCCTTTGCTTCCTCTGCACTTAATCCGCTGATTTTTTCGAGTTTCTCACGTTCTTGAAGCTGCATTTTCTCAAGATTCTCTTCCTTGATGGCAATCAGCTTTTTCTGGTTCTCAATGTTTACAGCCAGATTCTCCACCTCTTGCTTTCTGCGGTTTAATTCTTCATTGCGTTGGTTCAGTCCTAATTCACGTTGCTTGAATTTGTTTTCAGTCTGCTGGACATGCTGGTGGTGTTCACTCTTCTGACGGTCAAGTTCGGATTTTTTGTTCAGGAACTGTTCCTTGACTTCCAAGAGTTTCTTTTCTTTTATTACTTCAGCTTCTTGCTTTGCGCTATCCAGAATATTATTTTTCTTTCCCTTAATAATAAACTGGAAAAGGGAATAACCGCCAAATGCTCCTAAAAGGAATGCGGCAAGTACAAATATTGTTGTTAACATCATAACGTTTGAATTTAATTTATATGTTTTAAAAAAATTAGTTTTCTTCAAGTACCTCCTCTATTTCAGAGGTTAGGCTCTTTAATAATTTGTGATATGGCTCAACATCATTTTTATCCTCACTTAATTCGTATGCCAAGGCAATATCCACAAGAGCCATATACAGGATTTGTTCTTTTTCGCGGTCAGGATACATATTGGCATAGATATTGATTCTTTGATTTATATGCTTACCAGCACGACGATAGAATTCTTCCATATTACGTGGAATTGTGATGCTTATCTGATGCCCGGCAATATCTAATTTTATGCCTAATTTATCGTCTATATCCATTATTCGCTTTCTGAGATTATCTTAATGCATTTGTTGATTTCTTTTATCATATTCGACAATTGACTCTTTGCCAAACTAATGTCGTCTTTATTCGCTTCAATTGTTTTTGCTATCTTTAATGTCTTTAAATCATTCTCGCATTGAAGAAGTTGCTGCTTGAGATTGCTTATTTCTGCATTTTTTTTGTCAATCTCATCCTTTAAATCGGCATTACTCTTCACTTGAGACTGATATTTCAGTATCAATTGTCTGATGCGTGTCTCAAATCGGTTAATATCTTTTATCTCGTCATCCATCATTATTTTCCATCTGTCTTTGGCTGCTTTTCTTTCTTTGCCAACATAACAACACGATAGACCAAATCCGTAGTCCACTTCTGACTGAAACCGAGTTTTTTGTTAATCTGACGCAAAGAGATACAGGTTTTCATCACACCAGCATCTTTGTAATCCACCTTGGTAAAGATGTCATTTACAGTTTTCTCTGTCATCTGGTATAATGCTTTTTTGAAAAAAGAAGGCAGACGAAGCTTCAACTTCATCAAATTGCCTGTAAGCATCATTATGTCTTGAGAAAATGCCTGAAATTGATACATGTAAGCCTGAATGTCTTGTACGCGTCGGCAATTTTTCTTCACAGATGCATCAATCTCCTTACAGAATCCATCATCCATACCATAAAGATCCTTCAACATTTTCCTGCAACGACTTTTTTCATTTACACCAAGCTTATTGTTTGCGGTCGGTATATGAAGAGTCATTTTAAATACTCTTAAATCAGGCAATGCTGCCATATTGGTCACACCCAAATCAGCAGCCATAACCGACTGAAAATAGACCCTAATCAGAGTCATGAAATCCTCCATCCCTCCAATCTTTACGGATGAAGAGTTCTCTTTCTTAAATATCTTCGAGAATATGCTCATATTACATATATTATTAAAAAATCGCACAAAATTACGAAAAACTTATGATAATTCATGTAATATATAAAGTATTTAAGTTTTTTTATTAAAAAAACAATAATGTAAAGAAGTGCAATGCGGTTTAAGACGAAAAGTAATTACCTTTGCACCATTAGAAATAAAATTATCATGAAGGGCATAGTATTAGCTGGAGGTTCGGGTACACGTCTTTATCCGATAACAAAAGGAATCAGCAAGCAGCTTATTCCTATATTTGACAAACCAATGATTTATTATCCGATATCGGTATTGATGCTTGCTGGTATCAAGGACATATTGATAATATCAACACCATTTGATTTGCCTGGTTTTAAGCGACTTTTGGGTGATGGTAGTGAACTAGGTGTTAATTTCCAATATGCCGAACAACCTTCTCCAGATGGATTAGCACAGGCTTTTATCATAGGAGAGGATTTTATTGGTGACGATGCCGTCTGCCTTGTCTTGGGCGACAACATTTTCCAAGGTGCAGGGTTCACTCCAATGCTGAAACAAGCTGTCGTTGAGGCAGAGGAACACAATAATGCCACTGTTTTCGGATATTTTGTAAATGACCCTGAACGATATGGTGTCGCTGAATTTGATGATGACGGTAATTGCCTGTCAATTGAGGAAAAGCCTCAAAACCCTAAATCAAATTATGCAGTTGTCGGATTGTATTTCTACCCTAATTCTGTTGTGGAAATAGTTAAAAACATCAAACCAAGTCCACGTGGAGAATTAGAGATTACGACCGTGAATCAAAACTATCTTGATAAATGCCAGCTGAAAGTACAAACACTCCAGCGCGGATTTGCATGGCTTGACACTGGAACTCATGACAGTCTGTCGGAAGCCAGCACCTTCATAGAAGTACTGGAAAAACGCCAAGGTCTGAAAATAGCATGCCTGGAGGAAATAGCCTTGAAACGAAACTGGATTACACCAGAACAGGTTGTTTCATTAGCTCAACCTATGATAAAAAATGATTATGGCAAATATTTGATACGCATTGCCGACGAATACGTAAAGAAACAAAAATAAATGCCAATTTGTTAAAAAAGCAAAAAAAACGCGAAAAATATTAGCCAAATAATAGAATAAAAGCAATTTTTCATTACTTTTGCGCCCCAATTCGTATCATTAACAACAATTTAAAAATTTACGCCTATCGAAAAAACATTACTTCTTAAACATTAAAACATCAAGTAATGACTAATTTCATGCACCTTACGAACGAGCAGTTGGCTCTTCGTTATATAGATGGTGACAATAGAGCTTTCGACGAATTGTTGAAAAGAACGCAAGATAGGTTGTATAATTATATCTTATGTATTGTTAAGAATACAGAGATTGCTAATGATATTTTCCAAGACACTTTTGTCAAGGTTATTGACCGCTTGAATCGTGGTCAATATGCTGATTCTGGACTATTTCAGGGATGGATAATGAGAATCGCCCATAATCTGATTATGGATTATTTCCGCCATAACAAATCAGAGAAAACCGTAAACGTAGATTCTGATATAGACATCACAGCGTTCAAATGCGGTACTGGCGAAAACTCAATTAGTCGCGAAAGTGAAATCATCTACGAACAGACTTTGACCGACGTACAGAAGATTATGAATCTGCTGCCAACGAATCAACGCGAAGTCGTGTATATGAGATATTTCCAGAATTTGAGTTTTAAGGAGATAGCCGACATCACCGATGTCAGCATTAATACAGCACTCGGCAGAATGCGTTATGCCATTTTGAACATGCGACGCATTGCCAGACAATACAATGTCTGCACATCAATCTAAAGACTGTCCGATAATTATAGAGGACACGTCTTTAGAGACTCAATTATTTTATGAGGATTTTCAGATTTGAAGACATAACTGCCGCTCACTAATACATCCACACCAGCTTGTATCAGTCGCGGAGCCGTTTTGTCTTGAACCCCTCCATCAACTTCTATTAAAGCCTTTGAGCCGGAAGCGTCAATCATCTGGCGCAGTTCCTTTATTTTATTGATTGTGTTTTCAATGAAATCCTGACCTCCGAAACCAGGATTCACGCTCATCAGCAACACCATATCAATGTCTTTTATCACATCTTTCAGCAAGCTTACTGGAGTGGATGGGTTTAGCGTTACACCAGCCTTCATTCCCGACTCATGAATCTCATGAATCAGTCTGTTCAAATGAATGCAAGCTTCATAATGCACGTTCATCATCATTGCCCCCAAGCGTTTCACCTTTTCAAGGTAAGACTCTGGATTGACCACCATCAGATGAACATCAAGGGGTTTTTTGCACACTTTAGCCACCTGCTCCAATACAGGAGGACCGAACGACAGATTGGGAACAAACACACCATCCATCACATCCAAATGAAGCCAGTCGGCTTCACTTGAATTTATCATTTCAATATCTTTTTCAAGATGTAAAAAATCTGCAGCTAAAAGCGAGGGAGCAACAAGTATCTTTTTCATTTTTTACAATCACACAACACACCTTTACATTTTAATGCGCTTGTTTGCCTTCCATGCGTATGCATATTGACGAATAAATTGTAAAGTTGCTTCTGTTGGGCCAAGATGATTTGTTATTGAAATACTTTGAGTAAAATTTGGCATAGGCAAAATGATTTATTAGTAGTTTTGCCTTATTAACGCATTTCTTACTCATTTTATTGTGAATTGTTCAAAGAAATTTTTTATATAATTTCAGCAGTTTCTTTACGGCATTCTTTTTGTATGTAGTTGAAAGCACTTTTTCCAGTTCGGCTTTTTCAGCCTCATCGGTTGTATTTTGTTTTTTTATTGTAAGAGCCGACCATGCCTCAAGCATATCATACTCATCCTTTGTCACGTGCATAAACGAACCATGCTGAGGTAGCACATCTCCTTGTATTGTTACGCCTTTATCCACATTAGCTTCATTTGCGTCGGCATTACATATTTTGTATGCATGTCCTCCGCTATATCTGATGTATGCGATTTTCCATTTATCCTCGCCAATCAGTTTGAATGCACTTGGACCTTCAACCTGTTCACGACCTTCGTTGGTAATATGAAACTTGTCTGTCCAGTTGGCAGAAGGCAACCTGTCGAAAGTAGCTGCCCAAATACCACGATCCACACCCGCAGCACCTTCTTTTTTATAGAACACATGATACAGATTGTCATATTCATTCCAGTCAATGTGGCAGTCTATTACAGAGCGGCCTTTGTCATAAAACAGACGCGGTTTTGTAAGAGTGGTGAAATCATCATTTGCGTACGAATAATATATTTTGTCATATTTGTCTCCTTCGTTCGTACTTAGCATGGAATAATACACAAGCCATCCTCCCTTACCGTTCTGGTAGTCCTTATCCCATATCACCTGTGGTGCCCAGACTCTGTTTATTTTACTGTAATCCTCAAAGACATCGGGGCTCTCTGGGTCCGAGAATATTTCCGCACCTTTGCGAAAATCAAACGTAACAGATGTCCAATGAATCAAATCGTTTGAATGAAGCAGGTCAATGCCATAATTATTCCATATCCGCGACTTGCGGTTGCACATATCCGTTACGCACATCAGGTAGTCATTTCTTTTGCCCCTGCAGATAAAAGCATCACGCACACCGCCTTCTATCTTTGCCACCTTCTCTGCATCATAGATAGGCTGATTGTTCAGCAGCGGATGGAACTTCTCACCTCTATTGGCTTTGGTGCCCAAAGCATATAAAGTGTTTTCACTGTTTGCCGCCATGTGGCAGTAAAGATAACCATAAAAATCCTGCGCTGTAGTCAGGCACACTGGTAGCAAAATGCTCACCAAAATAACAAAAAACTTTTTCATACCGCAAAAATAGTAAAAAGGTTGAGGGTTGAGGGTTGAAGGTTGAAGGTTTTTGTTTTTTTTATTAAAAAAACCTTAATTATCAATTGTCAATTGTCAATTGTCAATTAAAAAACAAAGTTTTTTATTACCTTTGCACGATGTTACATTTTCGGAAAATAACAACTGATGACAAATTTTTGATTCGCGATTTCACTTTCGGTTTGCAGGAAACCGATTGCTACAATTCATTCGCTAATCTGATGTCATGGAAAGTCCATTCTTCCGAACTAGCAATAATCAGCGACTGCCTATGTATCCGTCATCAGGGCAATAGGCTCAGCTATCAGCTGATACCTCACATTGCAACCCAAACCGAAATAAGATTAGCCATCACATCTGCCATAAGGCAGTTGCTATCTGATGCAGCCGCATTGGGAGAACAATTCAGAATGATTGTTTCCGATAAACGTATAAAGCAAATCATTGAAGAGGAATTTGCCGATAGTTTGTCTGTCCAGTTCACACGAGACTGTTGTGACTATATCTACGAGAGGGAAAAACTAACAACCCTGTCGGGCAAACATCTGCAGCAGAAACGCAATCATATAAATAAGTTCAAGGCATTATATCCAAACTATGAATACAAACCTATGACAAAGGACATGTTCAAGGATTGTTTTGAACTTGCGAAACAGTGGAACATTCCCGATGAATTGACCGCAATGCAAAACATGATGCGCTACTGGGACGAACTTGACATGCTCGGTGGCACAATCTTCGTTGATGGCAAACTTGTTGCATTTACCTTTGGTAATCCATTGTCGGAAAACACTCTTGATGTCAATATCGAAAAAGCCGACACTGAATATGAAGGCTCTTTCACAATCATCAATAACGAATTTGTCAAACATCTACCTGAACATTATTCTTTCATCAACCGTGAAGAAGATATGGGCATTGACGGATTACGAACATCAAAACTTTCATATCATCCACATCTTTTGCTCGACAAATATTTCGTTTCTTGTAAAAATGCCAACCTTCCTGACATTGATTCCGAAACACGCCAATTGTGGAAAGAAGTGTTCTGTGACGATGACACATGGATGAACTATTACTTTTCCAATGTCTATAAGCCCGAATACAATATCACATTCCTGAAAGATGGTCATGTGGTTGGAGCCTTGCAGACTATACCTTATTCCGCTGATGGAGTCCAGTATGCGTATATCAGTGGTGTAAGTGTGAAGAAAGAATACAGACAACAGGGCATTGGCAGAATCCTTATGCAAAAAGCTGAATATAAGATGAAAGCCAATGGTATTCAGTGTGCCGTTCTTGTGCCTGCCAGTCCTTCACTCTTGAAATGGTATGAGAGTATGCAATATCATGTTGACAGCACCCTGGTGCCTCCTCGGAAAGAATATTGCGGCATGGAGAACAATGAATTTACCCTATGGCAGAAGGAACATGTAATGATTAAGGAATTATGAACAACGGTCTTCTTGAATACAACATAGCCAAAGGCGTAACCGCATTTTCAACAATGCGGACGGCAGAATTGCCATTCCCAGTCCTTCAGTCCCATCAGGTTCACGATGATAAGATTGCAGTAATTACATCTCGCGACACAACACGTGAAGACCTACAGGGAATAGATGCCATCATCACCAATCTAAGAAACTTTGCCATTGGTGCTCGTACTGCCGATTGCGTACCCATCCTACTCTACGACCCCGAGAACAAGGCGATTGCAGCCGTTCATAGTGGTTGGAGGGGCACAGTGAAAAAAATATCACAAAAGGTAATCCGCCTCATGGGTGAGACTTACGGCACACGCGCCACAAATCTTCTTGCCGTCATCGGACCGAGCATAGGACCTGATAATTTCCAGGTGGGACAGGAAGTAGTCGATGCCTTTCAACAAGCATCATTTCCTATCGGTGAAATCGTGGTAAAAACAGAAATCATTGGCACAGAAAACACAATACACAACACACAATTAGTACTAAAATCTTACATCGACTTATGGAAAGCCAACTCATTCCTGTTAGAGGAAATGGGCGTTAAACCAGAAAACATACAAGTGGAAAGGATTTGCACTTACCAGCGCAACGATATTTTTTTCTCTGCCCGCCGCGAAGGCAGAAAATGCGGAAGGATAATAAATGCTATTCTTCTATCTGAGCAATAATCTCACTACAAGTATCAACAACCTTCTTGTGCATCAAAAAGCCAATAATGCCACCTATAGCCGTACCCGTCAAAAGACCTATAACTATCGTCTCTCCATAAATAGCATTATTTACTTTCATCACAAGGTATATCAGCCATCCAAGCCATGCTGCCATTGAAGGATAGGCAAAATACAACCAGTTGTGATATTGTTGCCTTACCTCCCTCATCTTCTTTGCTACAGAAAGCAAATCACCGTTCACATCATTGCCCCTGACATTGGAATGAATGTAATAGGTTGAAAATATACAGATAAGCATGTAGATAATCGTTACTGCAACAAACAATTCCGATTTGGTTATTCCATAGAAAACCCTACTACCGAAAATTATTGTAAAAAATCCAGCAATGTATTGTAGCAATGCACTTTTGTTGATAGACCCCATTTTTTGTCTCATTGACTGACGAAGCAACTGGTCGTTCACAATAGCTTCTTTGTCAAGCTTTGCCTTCAGCAGAGCTATTTGCTGACGCATTTCATCAAGTTGTATATCAGTATTTTCCATAATCACATGCTTTTTAGTTTTTCCTTTATTCTGAACAGTTTTACAGAAACATTTTTGGTCGAAATACCAACTATTTTTCCTATTTCCTCATAATCCACATTATCCAGCCACAAAAGCACGATTGCTCGATCGATTGGACCTAATTTATGGATTCTGTCATAGAGTTGACGAATCTGTTGTGCATCCTTATCATTGTCTTCAAAAAAATTAGTCGTCATCGACAGTTCCACCTTCTCACCCATACGTTTCTTCTTGCGACCAAGTGAGATACATGTATTCAGGCTTACTCTGTAAATCCATGTATTTGCACTGCACTCCTCGCGAAACTTCGGGAATCCCTTCCATAAGTTTATCAGCACTTCTTGAAACAGATCGCTGACCTCATCCTCATCCTTGGAGAACATATAACATACGGTGTAAATCGTATTCTTATGCTCCTTCACCATTAGTGAGAATTTCAATTCGTTTGCAGTCATATTTCAAATCTTTTTTAGGCGATTCATAAAACACACCCTTTACCATTAGACGCAACAATATTCAAAAAACTACAATTATTAACTCAAGTTTCGCAAGCTCAACTTGAGCGGTTATACGGTCGCTACGCTCATAGGTTGTACGGTTATACGGTTAAAATAGATAATTAAATTCAATAGTTCCATAGGATGATTACCGTAAAACCGTACAACCGTAAAACCGCAAAACCGCTAAGTGAGCAAGTTAGAAACTTGCGAAACTTGAATAATATCTTTTTTAAATTATTCAAGTTTCGCAAGCTCAACTTGAGCGGTTATACGGTCGCTACGCTCATAGGTTGTACGGTTATACGGTTAAAATAGATAATTAAATTCAATAGTTCCATAGGATGATTACCGTAA
>JAZLEX010000136.1:0-13002 GCA_045615485.1 Prevotella sp. | reverse complement strand
TACAAAGGCAGTCGGAAACGGCTGCTTTTTTCTCCTCGCATAGCGAGGCTTTTTCAGTTCCCGCAAAATCGGCTCAAAATAGTTAATTTTTAGTTAAATTGTCACAAAATCACAAATTATCATGTGCATTTCGCCATTTTTAGAATTTCAGCCTTATGACCTAAAGACCTTAAAACCTTATAACCTATCAAGTTGAAACTTGTGAAACTTGAGTAATTACGCCTTGGGCGTTTGAAGTTGTTTGGGTGCAGATTTCCTGTTCCGAAACATTGTACGTCTCTGCCAATCGTGAAATGATGTATGGAATGAAAGAACTTTCGTTGCGCTCACCACGCTTCGGTACTGGTGCCATATAAGGAGAATCTGTTTCCAAAACGATGCGTGATAGTGGAACTGCATTACACAGAGTTTCAGGAAGCTTGCTATTCTTGAATGTAAGCACCCCACCAATGCCCAAAACAAATTTGGAGAATGAAAGCAACTCTGCGGCTTCCTGTTGATTGCCTGTGAAGCAATGGAATATACCCCCTACAATATCGTCTTTATACTTATTGAGTATCTTCACCATTTCTGCCTGTCCTTTGCGGCAATGGATTATCAGTGGCAGTTGCAATTCCACAGCCCATTTCACTTGCTCTTCAAAAGCGATAAGCTGCTCATCATAAAATTCACGACTCCAATAAAAATCCAATCCCACCTCTCCAATAGCTACTACCTGAGCCAAATTGTCATTCAGCAGAGCATATATTTCGTTAAGGGCGGTTTTATAGTTGGCTCCAACCTCTTCAGGATGCAGTCCAAGTGCAGGATATGCAAAATTAGGATTGGCATTGCACAAATCCAATATTTGCGGAATGCCTGCGGAATCTATTCCTGGAATGATGACTTTTTCGCAGCCAGCATCTTTTGCTCGCTGAATGGTCTGTTGCAAGTCCGATGAAAATTCTTCTCCATCAAGATGTGCATGAGTGTCGATGAATTTATAGTCTTGCATTTTTGTTTTTTAATACGATCGATTCATTAATTGTGCGGTGAAATGGCGTAATTCTGCTTTTCTTTCATCAGGAACATCAATAGCGTTGAGGTATTGTTGGCTCAATTCAAAATATTCGTTGACCTTTGCCTCGCTCAATTCTCTTATTCCTATTTCATCGTAGATTGCGGTTACTGCTGCTATTTTTTCTTCACGGTCGAAGTCGGTAGCCTCAATCCATCGTTCCAACTCTTCACGCTGCTGGCTGTTGGCTCTATTGAGGGCATTTATGAGCATATAGGTCTTTTTGTTTGAGACTATGTCGCCACCTAAATTCTTTCTAAACACTTTTGGGTCGCCATATACATCAAGATAATCGTCCTGCAACTGAAAAGCCAGTCCTGTCTTTTCGCCGAACATATAGAGATTGACTAAATCCTTGCGTGGTGCATCGGCTAACAATCCACCTATCTGCATAGCACATGCCAACAACACACTGGTCTTCAGACGTATCATCTCGATATATTCCGCTTCTGTAACATCGTTGCGAGTTTCAAAGTCCATATCGTATTGCTGACCCTCGCCAATCTCCAATGCAGTCTCAGTGAAGAGTCTCATCACCTCTGTCAGATTTATTGGATTTTCCTGCATCATCTGAAAAGCACGCACCAGCATGGCATCACCTGACAGAATGGCTGTGTTGGCATTCCATTTTTTATGTACGGTAGGATAGCCTCTGCGCACATCACTATCGTCCATCAAATCATCGTGGAGCAAAGTGTAGTTGTGATAAGTTTCCAATGCAGCTGCCGATGAGAGAATTTTTTCCACTTCATCATAGTAAAGATTATATGCCATAAGCATAAGCACTGGTCGCACACGCTTGCCGCCCATGGCAAGCACGTACTTGATTGGTTCATAAAGACTTACAGGTTGCCTGTTGTATGGCAATTTGCTGATGTATTCGTTGACTATTAACGAAAGGTCGTATGCACTATATAACATAGTCTATTTACTATTTACGGATTTACAATTTACTATTTATTTTGCAATTTAGTTGATTTACAATTTTATCCATAACCCACAACTAGGGCGTATTTTTCCTTACAATTTAAATACTATTGGTATCACGAATTGGGTTCTTACTGGTTTACCGTCCATCTTTCCTGGTGTCCAATTTGGCATCTTGTTTATTACTCGTAAGGCTTCGGCATCACAGAGCCTGCTCAGCGACTTTTTTACTTTTGCGTCTGATATGGAGCCATCCTTATTGACAATGAACTGCACAACACATGTGCCCTGTGTCTTCATACGCTGAGCCCCTGGGGGATATTGCAGTGTTTTGGTGAGCCACTTCATGAACTCCACCACTCCACCAGGATATTCTGGCAGTTGCTCGACAATACGGAACACAGAATCTGATTGCTGCTTTGTCATTTCGACAGATGACAGAGGATCATTTATTTCTTCGACCACAGGTTTTACATCAGGGATATTCAAATCTACGCTCCCATTATCATCCATGTTTGATTCCTGTTCTTCAACAATTTTTATTTCTTCGACTTTGGGTTTCTCGACTTTAGGCTGCGGAGGCACAATCTTTGGGGTTTCTTTCAGAATAGGAATCATATCCAATTCACGTGTTATCTCTTGCAGGAAATCTCTTTCCACAGCATTATTGTATGAACCTTCCCCGTCACACGATAATGCAGCATAGAAAATTGCAAGTGCTATCGCCAATCCAATCAAGAAAAACGTTGAGCGCCAATTTTCCAGATTTGCCTTTGCAGACTTTTTTACTTCCATATATAGACAGCACGCTTTGAGCCTGTGTAATTCAGAGGTTGTTGTTTCTTCAGCCAGTTTTCAGTATAATCACTGCAAGCTACATTAAGAACCTTGCCTTTGCTGCGAGGTACTGCCGTCAGGATTGATGCAGCATAGTTGTTTATCACAACTTTATACATTGCTGTCTTTGAGAATGGCTTTTTGCCTGTACTCTTTATTTTGATGCTGACGGGATGAATGTCTTCTTTCCGAGATGCTTTTTTTACCACCATTTCGTAGGTAATACCTGAAACATAAACAGGCAATTTGTTATCTTTGTCGAAGCAATCCATTATCATATCCTCAACTTCCTTACCAGTCAGTTCATATACAATGGCTAAATTTCCAAATGGGTCGAGTTCAAGTAAATCGCCTCTTTTGAATGGTCCGGCAGGGAAAGAAGAATAACGCACTCCCCCACCATTCTGAAGCGCTATGTCGCAACCAAGTTCCTCACACAAAGCATCCATTTCCATGTTTGCCAGTTCTTCAGCGGTCTGGAATGGCGAAGCCACTTGTGCCAAAACAATTGACAATTCTGGATTATTATAGAATTCATCCACCATCCGTTGCACTTCGGCATTTGCTCCGCTGAAGGTTGCAAGGTTGACGATCTCGGATGATTTTTTCACCACTTTGCCGTCTTCCACATCAATATCAATGATTGCTGCATGAGCGAGTTTGTTTTTTGCCTGTGTCACTAACACTCCATTATAGAAATCATTGCTTTTCATCAGGGTATGGGAATGTCCTCCAACAATTACATCTATAAATGGATTATGGTTGGCTGTTGTCGTGTCGGCCTCATAGCCATTATGGCTTAGGACGAGCATCACATCGCACTGTTCGCGCATCCATTTATATCGTGGAAGCACTTCATCGAAAGGTTTGAATTTTATTCCCACAACATTGTCGGGATGACTTTCTGGAATACCCAAAGAACCTAATTGTATGCCACCGATGATACCTACTTTCACACCATTCGCACACATAATCTTATACGGAGCAATATGAGTGCGGAAAGTATCTGGCACAAACGCATTTGCACACAGATAAGGGAATCGACTTTCGTTTATGACGGTCCTGAGACCTGACATCTTACTATCGAATTCATGGTTGCCTAATGCTGAAGCCGTAAATCCCACTTTATTCATCAGCATCACCATTGGCATGGCTGTAGGAGAATACTTGTCGTTGTAAGGATTCCCAGTACGGTTGTCGCCTACCGACAAGACTATCAACTGTGGGTCAACATTGCGGAGAGAATCGACAAATGCTGCAAAGCGAGGCATGTTTTTCAGGCTGGCGTGCATATCGTTTACAGCCACAATCTTAATGTGTTTTGTTTCAGCAAAACCATTAGTAACAAATAAACAGGTAAGGACGATAATAAAAAACTTTTTCATATTTTTATGCGGTTATGCGGTTATACGGTTTTTCGGTTATGCGGTTTTACGGTTATGCGGTTTTACGGTTGTGCGGTTTTACGGTTATGCGGTTTTACGGTTATACGGTTTTTCGGTTATGCGGTTTTTCGGTTATGCGGTTTTACGGTTGTGCGGTTTAAATTGTAAATGTAATAAATCATGAATAAATTGTAAATGGCTATGGTATTACGGTTACCGTAAGCAGCCACAAAGGTATAAAAAAGGTTGAGGGTTGAAGGTTGAAGGTTGAAGGTTTTATGATTTTTTAATAAAAAAAACATAACCCACTACCTGTAGCCCACAAGTCACGACCATTTTTCTTACTTTTGCAAACGAGTTCAATAATTTTCGAAAATATGAAACAGACATTCTATGAAATATTCAGTGAACTGAATAAAATACCGCGTCCGTCACACCATGAAGAAAAAGTGGCTGACTATCTGTGTGGATTTGCTGAAAAACATGGTCTGGCTTATCGCCGTGATGCACAAAACTGTGTGGTAATAGAAAAACCAGCTACTCCTGGTCATGAAAATGCTGAACCAGTGGTGCTGCTCAACCACATGGACATGGTGTGTGTGGCTGATGCCAACTATCGGCGCAATGGAAAGCCATTCAATCCTTTGATCGACGAGATTCGTCCTTATATCGAAACCGACGAAAATGGAACCCGATGGATGAAAGCCGAAGGAACGTCATTAGGAGCTGACAATGGTATTGGACTGTCGATGGCTCTTGCCATTCTCACAGACGACTCGCTGATACATCCTGCAATAGAAGTGCTTACCACAACTAATGAAGAAGACGGAATGAGCGGTGCCGAGGCATTAAGCAAGGATTTTATCAGTGGCAGAAAGGTCATCAATCTTGATTCCGAAGCCTACGATGAAATTACTGTTGGGGCTGCTGGGGCTTGTCTGCAAATAGGAAAATGGAAATTGAATTCTGCACCTATTCCCCAAGGCTACACCTGTTGGAAGATTACCATGAACGGTGGACTTGGAGGACATTCTGGAGTTGACATCAACAAAGGCAGGTGCAACTGCAACAAAGAACTATTCGGTAGTTTGTGCATGGATTTGCAGAATTTGAAGGAAATGCTCGTATGCAGCATGAAGGGTGGAACAGCCAATGCTTCAATTGCTTCGTGTGCAGAAACTATAGTTGCCTTGCCAAATGAACAAACAGATTGGATGCACAACTATATTGAATCATGGGACAAGCAGATGAAAGAAAAATATGCGGCAACAGACAAAGGCATAAATGTCTGCATTGAATCTTGTGAACAGCAAAGTGAATATATTGTGAATGCCACAGACATCATACGCTGCATCTATGAATTACCATTCGGAGTGAAAGAAATGCGCGAGGATATGCCAGACACGGTAATGACAAGCAATAATGTCGGTGTTGTTAATACAAATGGGAAACTGTTGACTATCTCGTGCCACACAAGGAGTTTCGACAATGCGGAACAAGACAAACTTAGTGTGGCAATCCGCAACATGATGATGAATGCAAACGCATTCGACGTGGAAATGCTGATGAACACCCCTTCATGGGTTGAACGTGAAGATTCACAACTGCTTGCGCTGACGTGTCAGACGTTTAAGGATGTGTTAGGGTTTGAGCCAAAGAAAGTGGCTATGCACTTTGTGCTTGAAGCAGCATACTATGTGGAAAAATACCCTGGAGTGGAGATTGCGTCTATTGGTCCAATGATTATTGAACCGCACTCTACATCAGAACGGATAAACCTCGATACTGCTGACAATATCTGGAAAGTAACTGTCGAGTTGCTAAGACGTATGGCTTAACAACCCGACAGAAAATGTTTTTTCCGGATTTCCGGAAAATTATATCGTCTTGAAGAAATCGTTGCCTTTATCGTCAACAAGGATAAATGCAGGGAAATCTTCTACCTGAATCTTCCAGATGGCTTCCATGCCAAGTTCAGGATATTCAACGCATTCTATGCTCTTGATATTTGAATAGCTGAGGAATGCAGCAGGACCGCCAATGCTTCCGAGGTAGAATCCACCATGCTTCTTACAAGCATCGGTAACCACTTGTGTACGGTTTCCTTTTGCAATCATTATCAGTGAACCGCCATGATCCTGGAATTCGTCAACATACGGATCCATACGATTGGCAGTGGTTGGTCCCATACTGCCACAAGGCATTCCCTGTGGAGTCTTTGCTGGTCCTGCATAGAGTACAGGATAATCCTTGAAATACTGTGGCAAATCCTCACCAGCATCAAGACGTGCTTTGAGTTTGGCATGTGCAATGTCACGTGCAACGATTATCGTACCATTAAGACTAACACGTGTTGAAACAGGATATTTTGACAGCTCCTTGCATACTTCCTTTATTGGCTGATTCAAGTCTATCTTGATAGCATCGCCTTCACCAGCCTGACGCAGTTCTTCTGGTATGAGTTCGTATGGTTTATCATCCATTTTCTCAAGCCAAATACCATCTTTGTTAATCTTAGCCTTTATGTTGCGGTCGGCAGAACAACTTACGCCTAATCCGATAGGACAACTTGCACCATGACGTGGCAGACGTACCACACGAACATCGTGAGCAAAGGCTACGCCACCAAACTGTGCACCAAGACCTATTTTTCGAGCCTCTTCAAGCAACTGCTTTTCCAGTTCAACATCACGGAAAGCACGACCAGTCTCATCGCCTGTAGTAGGCAGAGAATCATAGAATTTGGTTGAAGCGAGTTTTACTGTAAGCAGATTTTTCTCTGCCGATGTTCCACCGATTACGAAAGCAATGTGATAAGGAGGACAAGCTGCCGTTCCGAGACTACGCATCTTCTCTACGAGGAAAGGAATCAATGTACCTGGATTCTGGATTCTTGCTTTTGTCTCCTGATACAGATACGACTTATTAGCACTGCCACCACCTTTTACTACAAACAGGAATTTATATTCCATGCCTTCTGTAGCCTCAATGTCGATTTGAGCAGGGAGGTTGCACTTTGTATTCACTTCCTCATACATTGACAAAGGAGCATTTTGTGAATAGCGCAGATTGTCTTCTGTATAGGTGTTATAAACACCCTTTGCTATTGGCTGCTCATCTTCAAAACCAGTCCATACCTGCTGTCCTTTTTCTGCATGAACAATAGCCGTACCTGTGTCCTGGCAGAATGGCAACTGACCTTTGCAGGCAACTTCTGCATTGCGGAGCATGGTCAATGCCACGTATTTGTCATTGTCGGATGCGTCTTTGTCGTTCAATATTTTGGCAACCATTTCATTATGTTCACGTCGCAACATAAAGTTCACATCGTGAAAAGCCTGCGTAGTAAGCAGTTCAAGCGCTTCTTTGCTGACTTTCAGAATAGGATTACCTTCAAACTCACTGATTGAAATACCATCTTTACTCAACAGACGGTACTCTGTTTTGTCTTCACCAAGCTGAAACATTGGTGCATACTTAAATTCTGTCATTTTCGATTTATTATTTACGGTTTTTCGGTTTTACGGTTTTACGGTTATGTGTCAGTGTCAGTGTCAGAGTCAGTAGTCAGAGTTTACCTTTCAATATTATCTCTGCTGTGCCTGTGATGTCATTCACGTTTATCACTCCATCATCATTCACATCAGCATTTTTGAAACTAAAACCTTCTGCACTTCCTTCCAAAATATATGTGGCAATAGTCGTGATGTCGTTCACATTCACTATGCCGTCACTATTGGCATCACCTTTTAGTCCTGCATTATACTGATAGTTGTAGAGGAACTTGGAATAGGATGTCAGGAAATTGCATTTTGCAATTGTCGGCATGTTTGTGTGATACACCTTATTTCCACCATCAGGGTAGCGCATCACACTCTCCTTTGGTCCATGTGTCACGTAGCGAAGTGTATCAGTCCACTCTCCGTTTTCTGCTGTGAGCAACACCAGTTTATTATCAGCATTTGAAAGTTTGAAATTAGCATGTATCTGGTCTGCCTTGATGTCGCGTTTGCTTGCCCATACCACTAAATAGCCATGAGACTGTATGATTGTCTTCAGTCCGTTTCCAGCAGGAATCTGGAATTTCTTTGGTTTGCTTGCATCATCACTCAAATACATTCCTGCAACGTCAATTGGCTCATCGGTAGTGTTATACAGTTCAATCCAATCATCCTTCTTGAAATAATCTGTATTAATAGCCATGTCGTTTTCGGCACTAATCTCGTTTATACATACTGGAGCGGTTGTATTTGCAGTTGCTTTTTCAAAAACTGCAGTCAGATTGAAATCACCCCTCGTAGGCAACGTGTATTCTCTGTCGGTCGAGACAATGTTACCACCTTCGTTTTTGCTGATGCTTTCCAAAGTTGCAGCCCATTCAATGTCGGTTGAATTTGCATTGTTGTTATGCACTTCTATTGCAATAACATTTGCACCTTGTTTGAAATAAGAACCGCTGATTTCCAGTTCACCAGCATCTGGATTGTTTGGAGCATAGCTTGATGCGTATGTATTGAATGTTGGTGTGCCCGATGGCATATTATATCTGCCAGCCTCAACACCATTTATATATACTACAAAACCATCGTCGATTGTGTAGTTAAGATAGTATTTATCTGTCGATTTTGGTGCTGACGGCAATGCTATTGTCTTGCGGAAATAATACGTAGGATATTTATTGTTGGCATCTCCACCATAGTTCAATGTGGTTTTCACATCGTTGGCGACAGTAGAACCTGCATTTGCATAGCCCAATGGTGCACTGCCTGTTGCCCATGAGGCATCGTTGTATCCCACGGCTTTCCAGGATGTTCCATCTAATGAGCCCTTGTCATAGTATCTCCAGGTTGTGTTGCGTTCAAAGACACTCGTTCTCACAGTTTCATCAGTACTTGACCAACCTTTGAAAATATATCCTGCAGGTGCATCAGCCTCAACTTTCACTGGAGGGAAAAGCTGACCAGAGAACTTATTCGTCGGTACTGGCATGCCATTGACCATCAACCTTGCTTCATCAGTGTTTGTTGACAATGTTCCAGTTATCGACCCGACTGAAGAAAGATTGAATCTGCTGTAGTTCTTCATGTTGTTTATCATTGTCCTCTGTCGGTTCGACGACAATGTGTTCATCATCTGATTGGCACTGTTCCATGGCGAACCTCCTTGCTGATTCATGGCTGCGTATGCAGTAGTTGCTAGTTCGTTTATAATCTCCTTGCATCGGTCAGGATTGAATATCGAACCTGTCACAAGGCAGAATGTATCAATGAATTTCTTGCGGAATTCTGCATTGTTGAGCATGTTCAGCCAGATTGTTGTCAATTCTATCTCCTTATAGAGTGACGATTGTGTGTCGTACATATAATCCAACTGCTGCCACTGAGTATTCTGCACATCGTTGAAAAGGTTTGTGCCACCGTAACTGTCGGTATCAAACAGCACAAAACGGAACTTACCACCTTCCACTGTCTGGCGATAACCTTTTGTATTGTTGCTGTTTGACAACCAGTCGGTCGGACCGATATAGAATTCCACAGCCATATAGTTGATAAACTCATCAATATCAACAATCTGTTTTATCTGTTCATAAACAGCATTATTTGAAGCATTCTTCGACAGTTCATACCAATGATTGAACATGTCCTTAGTGCCTTCCATCTGACAATAGGCTGAATCTGGAGAATATTCAAACTGATCCATTTCCTCATTGTCAATTCCGAAATTAGCTTCTGCAAAATGCTTGTTGTTTGGTTCACGCATATTCAGCACGTCGTAAAGTTTGCCATTAATATACACAAACACAGGCTTATAGCTTTGGCAGTCAACATCGATTCCTGAACGCGCCACAATGGTCTGCAATGCAGGGTCAATGATTCTGCAATAGTTGTCATTACCGCCATTTCGTATTTGCAGTGTCTTGTTCTTGTTGTATGGCTTGTTTTCAAACATTGGATATGGGTAGTAATTCAAACCATAAATCTTGTTTGCCTTCAGTTTGAAGGAATGTGGTGTAAATGAACGACTCCATCCTCCTACAGCCGACATATCTACTTCCTGTGAAACGGTTGCAGCATTGCCGTCAGGCATATACTCCACAGATACTGGGCGATCCCATTCCATGTTCCAGTTGCACTTGTCCGACTGTCCACGACCTGAACGACCATTACCGTTGCCTTGTACAAAGATTCCATAATCAGCACCAAAAATGTTGGCATTGTCGGTTACCACTGAAATGATAGGCACATTATAGTCTTTTTCCCTTAAGATATAGGAACGTGTGACCACATTACTTGGCAACATTCCGTCCTGGAACAGCCTGAAACGATAGACCGTTGTCTTATTGAACGTAAACGAGCCGTTATCGCTTTTCATCCCATTTGTCAGTGTTGGCGTTGTGCCGTCTGTCGTATAGCGCAGGGTTGCACCTTCAGGGATTGTCACTTTCACAACTGTCGTTCCCACAAACACGCCACCATTTCTACTCACCACAGGGTCAGCGATTTGTTTTGTTGCATACACTCCAGCATCATTGCTTGCTCCTGGTGTTGGATTGCTGCACCAGCTCCATTTTGTGTTGCCGTCGGTTATTCGTGCATACGAACAGCGCAATATTGAGGCTGGATATGAGAATGAAGCTATCTTGGTTTCGTTTTCATCAGCAATATAGATTGTTCCACCTTCAGCATCAAGCTTGAAGTTCACTTGCGTTGGACAGTATTGGTCATAATGGTCGAACCATATTGTAGTATAGCCTTTAGCCTTCAGTATTCCATGTGCTGGTGTCAGTCTGTATTTTTGCAGATTCGCCATATCGTCCGACACATACAGACCTGCCAAAACCACATCCTTATCTGATGGATTATACAGTTCTATCCATGATCCGAAATTCCACGATGGATCCATGAACATATCCAAGTTCGAAACCTGCAATTCATTTATAATCAGATTGTCGGCAGTCACCTTGTTTGCTGTCACCATTACCTTGCATGTTCCTGTCACTCCCGAACCGTCTGTTGCTTTGGCTGTTATTGTTGTCGTGCCCACTGCCTTGGTCGTCAACAGTCCGTTTTCGTTAATGGTTGCAATTTTTTCATCCGACGACTCCCATAGAAGTTTCTTGTATGTGGCATTCGACGGTGTGATGGTTGGCTGCATCTGATATTGCTGACCATTGATCAGTTCCAATGGGTTTGCAAGAAACACGATAGATGTAATCTGTGTCACATCTCCATAATATTCCAGTTTCCATGAGTCTATGCATGTCCAGTCTTCATTTATCGTGGAAGTCTTTTTTATTCCTATTCGCAAAGTGCCATCACCACCTACATTACATTCCACTGAATTGTCATAGTAGCCTGCTTCGAACCAATAGTGAGCAGCTTCCATATTGTTTGGGATATATTTCCCACCAACTTGTGAGGCTGCTCCTCCAAGCGATCGGGAACTGGCTCCACTCGAACAATACACCAATGGCACTGAATATTCCCCAACAGTGGCTTTAGCATACAACTTTGCATACTTGTAATTATCTCCATCATACTGGAAGTGCGAATAGTCAGCATTGGAATTACCAGCACGATAGTAGCCCTTCAAACTCAGTCGATACTTTCCTGGAGTCAGTCCCACAAGTATCTGATATGTATCGAATGTTTTCTGATAGTGTTCTGCATTCGACATCGGGTTTGCGCCCGACAATGGTGTGCCTTCCCAATACTCATACAAGTTATTGTCATAGTTTGCATTTTTGATGTACATTTCTGTAACATCAATCCACGATGCTGCCATCGCAGCACTCACCATCATCATGCAAACAGAACATAATATAATTTTCTTCTTCATAAAATATAGTTTTCGGTTGTGCGGTTATGCGGTTATGAGTCAGAGTCAGTGTCAGTGTCAGTGTCAGTAGTCAGTGTCAGTAGTCAGAGTTTACCTTTCAATATTATCTCCGCTGTGCCTGTGATGTCGTTCACGTTTATCACTCCATCCTCATTCACATCTGCATTTTTGAAACTAAAACCTTCTGCACTTCCTTCCAGGATGTATTTGGCAATAGTCGTGATGTCGTTCACATTCACTATGCCGTCACTGTTGGCATCACCAAGCAGTTTTTCCACCAGTCCTACCGTCGGCAGACTCAGTCCATCCCATTTTTCCACTATTGCAAGATTTGACACTTTCTGAATGTATGCCGAAAAGTTCTGCATGGCATAGCGCTCTGTTACATATTCCCATTTTCCACCATTCAGCACAAGTGCATCGAGTGGATATTTCGATACAGAAGTCAGCACTCCACGCAGTCCATTGACATTTGTCTTTGGCGTGCTCACCTTTTTCCCACTTTCGAAAAACACCGCCTCATCATTTTCACAATAATACACGTATGGCGTTCCTGCTTCGAACATCGTTGCTTCTGTAAGGCATATCCTTGTCGAATCACTCGTCATTCCTGCTATCTGATAGAGTCTCACTCCTTCAGGCACATCCACCTCGTATGGCAGGCACACCGTTCCCCAACGGCAACCATCCATTATCTTTCTCAGCATTGGCACATGGCGCAGACGGAAATCCGTGGCACACCACCACCCTTCACGGTTGTCGGGCTTCGCGGTCGGATTGTTATAGGCTATATACTGACCGTCCGTGACTCCTGCTTTACTGCCTTCAAAACCTATTGTTACAGTGTCGGTTTCATCCACATAAATATAAGGTGTAGTCATTGTCATCCATTTCTCGGAATCCGAAAAACCAGGCAGGTCAAGCACTCCGTAAGGCAATGGCTGCGAATTGACGTTA
>JAZLEX010000135.1:0-2574 GCA_045615485.1 Prevotella sp. | reverse complement strand
ACGTTCAGTTGTAACACCAAGTTTGCCAGCAAGTTCCTCTGCCGTGAAATTGAACTTATCGTTATATACAAAACCATCACTACCCGTGTTATAAGGTGGATCGATATAGATAACCTTAATTTGTCCGGCATAGGACTTCACCAGATGCTGGAGAGCATCAAGATTGTCTCCGCTGATATAGACATTCTGGCTAACGCGATTCTCAGGTAAAGCATTGTGCTCTTTATCCGGACAGATCACAGTGGTGCTATCCATGTTGTAGAGCATGCGTGCATAGTTTTTACCAAGCCAATTGAACCCACTTGTTTCATCCGTCACATCAAGACCATCTGGCAAAGCACTTAGAAAAGCCTCCTTGTCAAATCGTCCATCTTTGTCAAAACACTGAGGAAAAGTTTCCTTCAGTATGTTCAGTTCACGGTTGCCAGCCTGAACCTGTCCATTTTTATCATTAATGTCTTTTATCATATCTCCATTATTTCGTATTCATTAATTCTTAGTTTCGCCCTTCTTCGTCACCATCTTCTTCTCTTCCGAGGCGAGCCGCCTTTCAACTTTCTTCACATCCTCTCCAAATTACCCTTATCTACTTGCCTTTTATCTCCATCATTTCGTGGCTCATACACTTAATCCTCCTGGTCTTCGATGAGTTTCATCAATTCTTCCTTTGGCGGCAGAAGTTTGACAAGTTCCGGCTCCACTTCATCTGCCGTCTTATAGGTTGCCACACCCATCGGCTGACGGAAGTCCTGCATGATGTAGTTGACGTACTCTTTCTCCTTGTTCTTGCAGAGAATGATGCCGACAGGTGCATTCTCCCCCTCCCGGCGATCATCGTCGTTGAGTATGCGCAGGTAGCTGCTGAGCTGGGCAAGATACGCCACTTTGAAGTTACCCTTCTTAAGCTCGAACACCACGGTACGATGGAGGTCACGGTTGTAGAAAAGGAGGTCTATCCAGTGGTCGTGACCGAGCTTGTCGTAATGCACCTGATTGCCGATGAAGGCAAAGCCCTTGCCGAAGGTCATAATGAAGTTCTTGACGTTGTGAACAATGTGCTGCTCTATGACACGTTCGTCCACATCCTCGTCACGCATACCGAGTTCCTCAACGTTGATGAAGTTGATTAGGTAGTCGTCCTTGAACATCTGGATGGCACGGAATGCCTGTTTATAATCGGGAATGGTGGCAAGGAAATTATTGGGGAGATTGCCTTGATGGTGGTAGAGGTCACGTCCTAATTCGCGTTCAAGGTTATCGATGTTTGGTTTGTAGTTGTGACAATAGCGGATATAGAAGAGACGTTCTTCGAGGTCTTTTACACTATTGATAATGGCAATATGATGCGTAAAACTAATGCTGAAAAACTCAGCAATAGGAAAGTTCTCATAATTCGTCAGTTGCAACTGACGAATTGTATCTACCTCATTTCCTGCTATTTCCCGTGTTTCGTCGGTCGCAACTGACGATTTGTGTTCAAGCATACTCCAAGCCTCATAGAACAGCCTCATGTTCTTGAGGTTTGTGGTGCCGAACCCGCGCAATCCAGGCAGCTCGCTCCTAAGCCGTTCGCTGATTTGAGCGAGCACACCCTTGCCCCAATTCCTGTCGCGCGTATTGGCAGAGATGAAACGTCCGATGCCATAGTAGAGAGCCAGCATCTCTTGGTTGACAGCCTTAGCTGCACGTGCCTGACTCTGCAGGATGGCGGTCTTGATGATGTTTACCGCTGATGTGATATTCTGTATTTCGTTACTCATAATTTGCTTACTGTAATGGTTGCAATATCAATCCTCCTGGGATTCGTTATGACTGTCGGCAATCTTCGGATAGCGTGAATAGTGTCTTTTCTATTTCCGTACGGACAATTTCGTTCGTTGCAACGAGCGATTTGCTATTATCCGTTTCCAATTCGTTCGTTGCAACGAACGAATTACCATCAATCATCTGCCATTCCTCATAGAACGAACGCATCTTCTTAAGGCTTGCTTCGGAGAATCCTCTCAATCCTGGCAGTTCACGTCTCAATAAATCGCTTATGCTTTTGATGGCACCTTTCCCCCAGAATCCCCTTCTGGAGTTCATTGACACATATCTGCCAATACCATAGTACAAGGCCAATTGTTCCTGATTGATGGCTTTAACAGCCCTCATCTGGCTCTGCAAGATGGCTGACTTGATGACTTGAACAGCCGTTTTGATGTCGTGTGACGTTGTATTCATTGTTGTCAACTTATTCTAATTTGTCATATATGCTATTGTGTATGGTGCTTTACTCACTCCCTTATACATTATTCAGGTGTCACACCCCATTTGCTACCCAAGAATAGTTACGCTGATAGGCAGGAATCACAAATTGTGTCCCCTGACTGCCATAGAGAAGTTCAAGCAATCCTACTTTTATTGGTATATTTTCTTGTTGCATAACTTTAATTTTGAGTCCACTTTAAAAAGTCGGACAGTTTTGTTGTTAATATTTGTTTATCACTCTCAAATAGTAGTCTGATTATTTGTTTGTCTGGAATAAAAGTTGTATATTTGCACAGTAAATCAAACGATTAGGTATGTTTCGCA
>JAZLEX010000134.1:0-2002 GCA_045615485.1 Prevotella sp. | reverse complement strand
CGGACAGCAATGGTGAACCGATTGTTTACGACAACCTGGAATCAATAGGTTTTGTGTTTCCTGTCAATGGCTGGATGCCGCCAAAGATTGTCCGTCAGTTCGTGAAAAAACTGAAAATACAGAATGCAGAAAGAGTTTATTGCTATGTGATAATGACTGCTGGCGACTGCATAGGTAATGCTATGGACGTGATGAAGAAAGATTTGCAATCTGTAGGATTGGACTTGCATGCTGCTTTTTCGCTGATTATGCCAGAAAGTTATGTGTGCCTGCCAGGATTCAATACTGACGATGAGGAAAAGGCAAAGTGGAAACTCAATGATGCTGCACGCGATATTGAGATTTACACGGAATACATTATCCATCGCAGAAAAGGTGTGTCGCAAATAACAAAAGGTCCTGTGCCTTGGATTCTGACTTATATCCTCGGCATCCCTTTCAACAAAATGTTTATCAGCGATAAGCCTTTCAAGGTGAATGCAACAAAATGTACTCACTGTGGTACTTGTGCAAAGGTTTGTCCAGTGGGAAATATCTCCTATAACGATGACAGGTTGCCTGTGTGGAAATGTGATGGCACATGTACTAATTGCATGGCTTGCTATCATCACTGCCCTGTGCATGCAATAGACCATCGCACAACGAAGAACAAGGGACAGTATGTCTTCCCTGAAGCAAGAATGCAAAAACTCGACGAAGATTAATTTACTACCTCAATGAATAACGAAACCAGATTTCTTTCTTTTATTATAGCTATTGTTGCATTGGCATATTTCCCAATGCATTCATTTGCTGCAAAAGCCGACCCTGAGCCGCAGACTATCACACAGCCTGACGGGACGATGATTACCATTGTTGCACATGGCGATGAGTTTGGGCATTTTATTACTGCAGCCGATGGGGCTTTGCTTGTTGCTGAAAATAATGCTCTCTATGTTGCGAAAGTGACGGAAGATGGCAGTCTGACTTCTACTGGCATACTGGCTCACAACAAGGATGAACGTTCTTTCTACGAACAGCAACTTATCAATAGTCAGGATTGGAATCTGTTTTCCGATAACTTCATAAAGATGCGCAGCAAAAACGCAGCCATGCCGAAAACAGAACCTGTGCCAACAGGCTATTTTCCACATAATGGTAATCCGAAGGTTCTTGTTGTACTGGCAGAGTTTCAGGATTCCACTTTCTATTGGAACAATACAAAGGAGATTTTCGATGCCTATCTGAATGCTGAAACACTTGACCCCAATCTCGCTGATGGTACGTTGGCACAGAATTATTCCAGCGTTGCAGAATATTTTAAGGAAATGAGTTTCGGACAGTTCCATCCGCAATTTGATGTTGTTGGTCCTGTCAAGCTGCCAAACAACCTGAAAATATACGGTGGAGGCGATGACAATGTTTCCAAACTTGTATCGGATGCTCTTCCACTAATTGCCGATAGTGTGGATTTCAAGCAATACGACCAGAATGGAGATGGCTATATTGACCTGGTTTATTTTATATGCGCAAGCTATTCACAGAGCCAGAATTCCACATTGACCAACCTGATGTGGCCTAAAGTGACAAGCGTTAATTACGATACAGGGAAAGGTGTAAAGACAAGCCGAATTGGCATCAGTTGTGAACTGATTAAAAAACCTACCACCTACCCTACTCCACACGTTAGCGGTATCGGACTGTTCTGCCACGAGTTCTCACACACATTAGGCTTGCCTGACCTGTACTCCACTTCATCAACAGCACAGATGCTCAACCAGACTTACGAATATTGGGACTTAATGGATGGTGGCGAATATCTTGGCAATGGTGGTTTGTCGCCAAATGCTTATTCGGCATGGGAAAGGGAATGTTTTGGATGGATGAACCTTGAGGTACTGACCAACGATTCAATGCTCACACTAAAGCCTCTGCAGGTGGAAGGTGGAAAAGCGTTCAAGGTCTATCCTGAAGGCTCGGAAGGTGGGAAACATTACTATATCATAGAGAACGTGCAACGCAT
>JAZLEX010000133.1:0-2539 GCA_045615485.1 Prevotella sp. | reverse complement strand
TGTGCCTATGCCACCAGCACCAAAAGGAAACTATCAAAAATGGTTTGATGCTGACTGGAGATCTGACTATCTTGACTATTACGTTGCACATAGTTGCCTGAAGGCTGATATTCTTCCTGTTGCAAACACCCAGCTTGGTCCTGGTTCTTTAGCAGCAATTCTTGGTGGAAGATTTGAAGGTGGTGATGATACAATATGGATTCATCCTGACCCTAATTATAAAGATGATTTTGAATTTTCCCCAAATCATCCCAACTATCTTTTGCACAAGCAATTATTGAAATTATGCAAGGTAAAATCAAAAGGTCATTATTATGTTGGAATGCCTGATTTAATGGAGGGACTTGATGTCCTTGCTGCGATGAAAGGTACAGATAAGGTACTGCTCGACTTGGCAATGAAACCTGAAACCGTTGAGAAACAGGTTCAAAAGATAAACGACATTTATTTTCGTGTGTTCGACGAGCTGTATGAGATTATCCGTGAAGGCAACGAAATGGCTTTTTGCTATTTTTCATTATGGGCACCAGATAAGGCAACTAAACTTCAATGTGATATTTCCACAATGATAAGTGTTGAAGATTATCGACGTTTTGTGCAGCCATACATACGTGAACAATGCGAAAAAATACCTTACATATTATATCATCTTGATGGTGTAGGAGCTTTGCACCATTTACCATCATTATTGGAAATAAAAGAATTAAATGCCATACAATGGACTCCTGGAGTGGGTGAGCCTCAAGGCGGTTCTCCTAAATGGTATGAACTATATAGGAAAATATTAAATTCAGGAAAGTCAGTAATGGCTTGTCATCTGACGGTTGACGAAATAAAACCATTATTAGAAAATATCGGAACCGATGGAGTGCATCTTGAGGTTGACTTTCAAAACGAAAACGAAGTAGAAAAAGCTATGGAAATTGTAGAATCATTTAAAACAACAGGCTGCTGCTGTGGCAAAGATGGTCATTTAGAATCCAGACAATTAACTGGCCAGAAAAAATCCATTGAAAGCGAAATGCAGAAAAGAATTCTTGTGCTCGATGGTGCACAAGGTACTACTATTCAGCAATATAAACTTACTGAAGAGGAGTTCAGAGGAACTGCATTTGCCAATTTCAATGGTGAGTTGAAAGGATGTAATGACTTGCTGAATATCACAAATCCTGGCATTTGTGCCGATGTTCACAGGCGTTTTATAGAAGCAGGTGCAGATATAATCACCACGCATACTTTCAATGCCCAACGTGTATCATTGAAAGGTTTTGGTATGGAAAAAATGGTACACGACATAAACATTGCAGCATGTGCTATTGCAAGAGGTATGGCTGGATTATATTCCACACCAGAAAAACCAATATTTGTTGCAGGGGCAGTGGGTCCTACTTCCAAATGTGTGTCTTTGAATGATATTGATAAAGTAGAGCTCCTTGATGCTTATTATGAGCAGATTACTGCCTTGATAGAAGGTGGTGTAGATTGTCTGCTTGCCTTGACTATTTTTGATGTTGAAAATGCGCAGACAGCACTTGAAGCCTATAAGAAGACAGGAAGCAAGATTCCTTTTATAATGAGCTTTACTATGAAAGATTCTAAGGGATTTAATATGCTTGGTCAGGATTTGCTGAAGTATATGATTCAAATGAAAGATGAACCAGTATTTGCAGTAGGGCTCAATTGCTCATTTGGTGCAGAGCAGATGATTCCATTCTTGAGAAAAATATCAGCTCATGTGCCACAATATGTGATAGCTTTTCCAAATGCAGGACTTCCAGACAAGGATGGCTGTTATGAACAGACACCAAAAATGATGCAGAAAATCATGTGGCCTTTAGTTGATGAGCATCTGGTAAACATAATTGGAGGCTGCTGCGGAACAGATGATACTCACATTCGGGAAATAGCAAAACTTGTAAAGGTTGATAGCGACATATTTGTTTCTCCAAGAAAACGTCCTTCAGAGTCAAAGTCAGAGTCAGAGTCAAAGTCAGAGTCAGCAGTCAGAGTCAGCAGTCAGAGTCAGCAGTCAGAGTCAGCAGTATCACCTCTGTTTGAATCGATAGTAAAGGGTAAAGCCCCTGAAGCAATAGATGCAACAAAGGCATTATTAGAGCAGAATGCTGATCCGCAAGAGATTATAAATACCAAGATGGTGACTGCCATGAGTGAAATTGGCAAGCAATTTGAAGAAGGTACAGCGTTTGTTCCACAGTTGCTTATGTCAGCCCGTGCCATGAAAGCTGCACTCGAAATTCTGAAACCATTGATGGCTGGCAAAGAGACAGTTTCATTAGGTAAGATAGTTATAGGTACGGTAAAGGGAGACCTCCACGACATTGGCAAGAATCTTGTTGCTTCCATGCTTGAAGGCTGCGGATTTGATGTCATAAATATAGGTGTTGATGTAACTGCCGAAAAATTTGTTGACGAGGTTAAGAAAAACAATGCTGATATAATCTGTATGAGTGCTTTGCTTACCACAACTATGACATACATGAAAGAAGTCATAAAAGCTGTTGAAGATGCAGGATTAAGA
>JAZLEX010000132.1:0-4974 GCA_045615485.1 Prevotella sp. | reverse complement strand
CGGATGTCCCAGTGCTTTCGCCATCTGTGCCAATGTCTCTGTCTTTATGCAGTATTTCTTCTCTGCCATAAGTCTTGTGTCTTAAATTTGGCCGCAAAATTACGAACATTATTTCATTTGTGCAAACTTTCAAACAATTTTCTTCACATAATTAACCTTTTTTAATTATACTCATGTTGATAATCTTTTGTGTTTGGTACCGAGAATCTTACTCCTGACGTTTTTGACAGCCGGAGTATAATATGAGATTTCCATTGCTTCGAGTGTACGTTTCAATTCTTCCATCAAATCTGGATAGAACTTGCACATCTTGTATGCAAGCTTCATGCAAAGTGACTGAACGCTGGGCACTTCGTCAGGATCTGCCATTTTGCTCAGGCAGTGGTCAAGGAAATCTGTTCGCACATCTTCCTCATTCATGTCAAGCCTCAGGATGATTCCTAACAAGGCGCGTCTGATTGAGGAATTATTGCATCGGATAGCCATATCAATGAGTTCGTCTTTGATAGGGTTTAATTGTGATAGTTCTTCATCTGTTGCTTTGGCAAGTGCGCTCAAAGCGTTGCGTACGACAATCGGGTCATCATCGTACATGTATTCTTTTACAAAGCCGAGGAAATCACCTGCCTCAGCGACCATAAAGCAGAGATTCATAATCAATGCTTCGCTATAGTTGCCTTTTATATCATCACGACTTATGCCCATATTCAGATTGGTCTTATTTACAGACGAGCTTTTCTTTGAACTCATCATTGAAACGTATTGCTATGAATATGCGTGCCATTATTCAATGTAGCGTACTTTATCTTCTTTACGAGGCTTTGCGTCAGGTGTTTCGTCAGGATAGCCGAGTGCAATGCAATAAAGGAGTCTGTAACCTTTTGAGAAGTCGAGTTTCTGCATGTAAGGTGCTGCTGACTCTGAGGTATTGAGCATTCTTGCCGAACTGCCCAAGCAACAAGAACCGATTCCCATTGACCAGGCAGATAGAATGATGTTCTCACCAAGCAAGCCACAATCCACCTGAGAGAGGTCGTAGTCGTCGTATGCAGCAATGAAAACAACACATGGCGCATCAACAAAGATATTTTTGAATCCTGGGCGCTCACCAATGTTTGGCATGTCTTTCACAACAGCTTCCGACATTTCCTTCAGCAACTCAGGCTTGTCTATCACCCGAACTTCATACGCCTGAATGCCTTTGCCGTTTGGGGCGTTGATACCGTGCTTCATAATGATGTTGAGCGTATCGCGGCTGATGGTCTTGTCCTGCCATTTGCGAATGCTTCGGCGAGACATAATCACTTCATCCATCGTTGTTTGCTTATCAACTATGGATTCCATCTGTTTGCCCTGATCTCCGCAGGACATCATTGAAAGTGCAGCGAATGCACCTACGATCAGTTTCTTTATCATTGATGTCATAATTTTACAAATCTCTGTGAATCACACTACCGCTTGCCTGATGCGTAGCAAGGATAAGCACCTCTGCTATCTGTACGTGCTTTGGAGCGCTTGCTGCATAGAAGGCAACATCAGCAATATCAGCACCAGTTAATGGTTTGATGCCTTTATAAACATTGTCAGCACGCTCGTTGTCGCCATGGAAACGCACGTTGCTGAAGTTTGTCTCAACCAGGCCTGGCTTCAGGTTTGTCACACGAACGGCAGATTCTGCCACATCGATACGCAAGCCATCTGTGATAGCCTTTACAGCTGCTTTTGTTGCGCAATAGACATTGCCACCAGCGTATGCGGCATCACCAGCCACACTACCAACATTGATAACATGCCCCTCATTGCGCTCAACCATTCCTGGTACGATAAGGCGAGTCATGGTAAGCAATCCCTTGATGTTGGTGTCAATCATCGTGTTCCAATCCTCTGCATCACCCTCGTACTCCTTCTCCAATCCAAGAGCCAAACCTGCATTGTTGATGAGAACGTCTATCGTCTGCCATTCCTCTTCGAGCGATTTAACAGCATTCTTTGCTGCCTCTGAATCGCGAACGTCAAACACGAGTGTCTTTACGTTTGTACCTTCAGCTTCAAGTTCCTTCTTGATGGCTTCAAGCTTATCCGCACGTCTTGCTGTGAGAATCAAATTGTAACCGCCTTCTGCAAATCGTCTTGCACAGGCTTCACCGATGCCACTTGTGGCACCTGTTATGAGTGCTATTTTTTTCATCGTAGTTAAATCGTTAAATGTATTTTTGTCTTATCGCCTTTGGAAGGTTGGAAACTACCAAGTCATACGACTCTTTTATCCATGTTGTAACAAGTAGCTCATCGAGCCGTTCATAATACACGTCGCTCCAATGCTTTTTGTTGACCTTTCGGTCTTCCTCCTCCTTGCAAGGCATAGCTCAAGCAAGCTTGACTCTGCTCTTGCTTCGTTCGTCGGTTCCAATGCCAAGCTGGAGTAACGGCAGAATAATGTTCACGCAGTTCTTCGTTTCTATCTGGTGTCAGCTTCAGAGCAAACCTCGGTTCGGTATTACCCTTTATGTCATGCATACCACCACCTAACCACAGACACAGGAATATCTTACCTTCGATGCGGAAGGTTATGATGTCATCGCCAAAGGGTTGGTCTTCAGTAACCCCAGGGATTGATAGCGCGTATTCTCTTACTTGTTCAATGTCCATTTTTTTTGTTATCTTATCTCATAAAAATCCATGATGTCGAGCATCTTGAAGAGTATTTCACACGATTGCCGAGTGCCAGCTTTGATGAAAGTGACCATAGCACCAATGGCTTATCGGATGATTGTTGTAAAGCAGATGCTCGTGGATGTCATACATTGCTTGACGCTCTTCTTCTACGTCTGCCATAAGATTGCCTTCATCATTAGCAGCCCAGTTCACTACTCCATTCTTGGATTGTAGTTCACAAAAAGAAGGGGAAGTATGGGTTAGGACTGTTTCAATGGCGAAACGATCGTTGATGGCATTCAGTTTGTCAGTGTCATAAACTGGTGCTTCATCACTCCAATACACATTCCTGTCCAATGGCTCGTTGGATTGATGTTTATGGTGGTGCTCTGTTGTCGCATCCAACGATCCTTGCGGTATTGGCGGTCGATAGATTGACCGTGGTCTTTAATCATAGTCGTGTAGCAAGATAATTTGTAAGCACATTATCAACCCGAAGTTTTCTGGCATACTCATGCAGCAACCCAAGGTCTTTGTCTTCTCGTTTAAGATAAGAATTGAGAATTTCACCGCAGACATCCATGCCTATCTTATTGCGATATTTGACACAGTGGTTTTTGGGTACAAAGTTAGTAAAAAGGATTGAAATAACCAATATTATACGGCATAAAATTATAACTGCCGTAGAAAAACGGCAATATTTAACCAAAGTAATAACCACAAATGGCATTATATGAGGACACAACAAAAAGTGCAACCACCACATGGATGATTGCACCTATTTTATTATTGAGCTGTGAAATTACTCCTCTACGGCTGCCTGCGCGGCAGCTAACTAGCCTTGAATTTCAGCGTTTTACGAGTTTAGTGTAAGGGATTAAGGCATTTTTTGTACACGATCTGCACGTTATTACAGGCCCCTTTGACTGTTTTACACTAATTTCTGCTGATCAGCCGAGTTGAGTCTTACACTACAACGCAGCTTTGGCTGTTGTAATCGAAGAGTGGAAATTAGTGACTTACTTAGTTTGCTCATAGTATCTACAAACCTTTTCAGTCACAGTCTGCACAATTTCACACGTTGGAGGTGGAATCCTTTTACGTGTTCATTGGCAGATTCTATTTTCTTATATCATATTATTCAATTTTAGAATTACACTTAATTGCTTGACTATACGTCTGGCAACCTTTAACTACTACTTGCATTATATTTCCAAGGAGCAAAGCATCCTCAAACACATTCTGCAAATTTTGCAAGCAAAATTAACGATTATCTTCTAAAGTACCAAAACTATTGTGCGTTTTTCTCGTTTTGCTTGCAAAATATGTTTGTATCTTGAATGTAGTTAGGTTTTAGTTGACATTTTCCATGCATAACTGAGGTTTCAGTAAAAAGAAAAATCAATCATATTCCATCTGTGTGAGTTTAGGTTTAAGTTTAGATGTTCTTATATATATAAGGAATAGTAAACTTACATCTCATTCAAATCAGGTTTGTCAAATAGGTATAAAGTGGCATGTATAATACATGGGTAATGATAAACTAAACTTAGTGACTAATGTTATCATAGAGCATCCTTGTTGTTTCCCTATTTTTCACGTTATTAAGTCAGGGAAGATCACCAAATGCTTACCTTCCCTTCTCTGCGACCATTTTTCTTTTGACAGAATCAATCTTATCGCAAATAATGTTTAGCAGGCATTATTAGACTAATAAACGCACTATTTGCTGTAACATTTTCGGCAAACCATTCTTAATTTTGCCAGAAAAGTTATATTGCCTAAATTCTGCAATAGCGAAACTTAGGTTTTAACGGAAAAGAGGAAGAGACAAGATTCAATCTTGCTCCTCCTCTTTTTTGAGCCAGGAAAAACTCATCATTAATCTTTCCCATTTTGAAACTTCACATTACCTTCTTCTTGTAAAAGACATATGAGTCAACGCTGAATACAGAGTTCTTCTTAAAAAAAAGTTTCTAATAAACCTTCATGATTGCATTGTTTATATTCTTACTAATCTCCGTGTCGCCTCGTTGAGACTTCTTTCCATATCCGAAGCTATATGTCACCGTTACATTTATTTTCCGACTGTCTGATTCATTATATCGGTAGGTATCACGATCATAGCAACCATAATCCATGGTGACATGCTGTTTGTCATATCGGCTGAACGGATTGGGCGCAACCGACAAACCCTGTGGGAAGGGTGCATGGATGCTAACCCCAAAAACTTGTTGCTAAACGATACATGATTGCAGAAAAGTTAGTACCTTTGCACTATGAATCATAGCAGCAATATAAATATGTATGAAGGACTTG
>JAZLEX010000131.1:0-5389 GCA_045615485.1 Prevotella sp. | reverse complement strand
CCTGTAAGGACGGTATAATATAGCACAGGGTGATAACCCTGTGTATTAAGAAGTTATCTCAATTAAGCCCTGTATGGGCGACATAATTCCATTATGCTGAGGTGCGAACGTTCCGAAGGAAGGTCGCGAGACGCGAAGCGCGAGTCCAAAGGAAGACAAAGTCAAGGAAGAAAAGCCGCACAGCGGATTAAACAACCAAAAGCTGAGTTGTTACATCAACATAGAGAAGGAGTAAAAGATTGTTTATTTTTGTTTATCGCCTTGGGATTGTTGCAGAACTCGATAGGGTAATGATGTAGGTGGTTGAGAACATTTGGGAACTTGTTCACAAGGATTTCAACCACCTACAACATTAATGGCTCGTAAGAGACATCTGCAACAATACCAAGGGGTTTATCTCGGTTTTTGTCTAAATAAACCGCGTAACCGTAACGTTAAAAAATCATAATTATCAATTGTAAATTATCAATTATCAATTAAAAAACAAAAGTTTTTTCTTATTTTTGCGGCGACTTAGTGAGCCCATTGTTGGGTGAGGTGGGTCAAATCTTATTGGTTTCGGCAGATGCTCGCATGAGCAGAAGCCGATGAAAAGACGTAAAGTCGTTATCTTCTACTGTTAAATCTGGAAAATTTACATATCAAAGAAGATGATGCACTGGGCGTTGCGTGGAGATTATATTCCAACCAAATATAATCCGCTGCGTGGGCTAACTGAGTGCTAATCCTTTGATATGGGTATTCCAGAACCTAACAGTGGGATTGGCGAGAACATTGTGTCACCCACGCTCTTTTCATATACAGACATAATTAAAACTAATGTAATTCCAGACACAGGGTGGCAGTCCGGAGGACAGGAACGTATGCTGTAACGAAAGCAACGAAGAATTTTTTAAATCATTTTCAAACAATAAATTTAACCCTTTAAACAACAAAGTTATGAAACAAATTTTTCTTAAATCATTTTGCGCAAGGTGTCTAACCTTGCTTGTTCTCGCTCTTTTGAGCACAAACCTCGCGTGGGGAGGAGATGGAAACGAAGTTTCCAGTGTAGCAGATATTGTTAGTGGTAAGACTTATTACATCAAAGGTGTTAGGAATGTAAATAAAGTCGCGACTACGTATTATTTAAAATTTACTGATGAAAAAGGTTCTCAAAGTGGTACAGAGGAGTCAAATATCGAGGATGCAATAGCAATTACTTTTAATAAAGTTTCAGATGGAGTTTATACATTAAAAACACCAAAAAGCTTTTATATTGCGCCAGGAACATCAAATGGTAAAATAAACGTATCATCAACTGCAATAAATGTTACAGCTACTGACCAGAGTTCAAAAATACGCCTCTCAATAACTAGTGGTTCCGATACTTGGTCAATTCAGAAGAATATAAGTGCGTCAAATTTTGGAGGCTATAAAAACACTCAAACAGATATTACTTTAATTGAAGCAGCCGCTTCCAAAACTCTTTCATCAATTGCAGTCAAGACTGCTCCAACGAAAGTCGTATATACAGAAGGTGATAAATTTGACCCAACAGGATTGGTTATTACTGCAACGTATAGTGATGCAAGTACGCAGGAGATTGCTTATTCAGAAAACGAGAGTGACTTTACATTTGCTCCTTCTTTAACTACAGCATTACTTGAATCTAATACTTCTGTTACAATTACTTATGGTGGTAAGACTTGCACGCAGGACATTACTGTTAATGCAGCTCCGCATTATACAGTAACAATAATAGAGCCAGAAAACGGAACTCTGAATGTAAAAAATGGTGAAACTGTTGTAAAAAATGGAGATGGTTTTATAAGTGGTACGGTTCTGACAATAGAAGCAACCCCTGCTACTGGGTACAAATTTAGAAATTGGCAGTATAAGAAAGATCAAGATGGTAGCAAATGGGTATCTAATACAGCTACCTTCATTTATACTATTGGAACTGAAGATGTTTCCTTTACAGCTAATTTTGACCCTCTTCAAACTTATACCATCAACTACATGGTTAATGGTGTAAATACAGGTGCACAGGAAAATGTTTATGAAGGAACAGCTCTTGTGTTCCCAGCAGTAAGTGAATTAGGTGGTAAGGTATTAGTGGGCTGGTCAACATCTGCCATCGCGGGCACAACAAATGAAAGACCAGAATTAGTTAACACAGTAGGCTTAACAGCAACTGCCGATGCTACTTATTATGCAGTATTCGCAAATAAAGAAGGAGAAGAATATTATGCGAAGGTTACATCTGCTCCTGCTGATTGGTGTGGCAAATATTTGATTGTTTACGAAACAGGAAACGTTGCATTTGATGGAAGTCTTGAAACTCTTGATGCTGTAAGTAATACAAAAGCAGTTACAATATCAAATAATGTTATTGCATCAAGTCGAGACATGGATGCTATTGCATTTACTGTAGCATATAAGACTGGAAGCAGTACTGTTTATAGTCTAAAGTCTGCAAGTGGAAAGTACATTTCAGGTACTACTACTAAGGCATCAGCAAGCAATGGCTTGAAACAAGCTGAGACAGACGAAGACTATGAGATTAGTTTCAATGGCTTAACAATTGAAAGTAAATCAAGCGACCAGCAAATGTTATTGAAATATAACAAGGCAACAGATCAAACTCGTTTCCGCTTCTATAAGAGCGGTCAAGAAGATGTTGCTCTCTATAAGAAGCAAGAAGCTACTTACTCTGACTACTGCACTGATGTTTCTTATACTCGCACAGTAAATACAGCTAACATTGGTACTCTCTGTGTTCCTTACGCATTTGAGAAGCCTGAGACAATAACTCTCTATAACATCGTTGGTAAAGCTGATGGCAAGATTTACTTTGAAGAGACAGAAGATGTTGTGGCAGGGCAGCCTTATCTCTTCCGTTCAACTGAAGAGAACATCACTTTGACTTACACTGGCGAAAAAGCTGATGTAGCTGGCACAAACAATGGTCTTGTAGGTACATTTGAAGGTTGCGCGATTGATGCTAATGCAGGAAATTACATCCTTTCTGGCAACAAGCTCTATTTTGTAGATGGTGATTTCAATTGTGGTGCAAACCGTGCATATATTCATATTGGTAGTGTATCCGCGTACAATCCTTCTACTGCAAAGGCTGACTTCACACTTGACTTCAATGAGCCAACAGGAATTGAAAGCATCACTCCAACATTCTCTGAAGGAAAGGAAGTTTACAATCTCAATGGTATGCGCGTAAATCCTTCGACTGGCTCAGGACAGGCTTACAAGGGTATTGTGATAATGAATGGTAAAAAGTATATTAACAAATAAAAGGCCTCTCCCTAACCCTCCCCACAAAGGGAGGGAATGAAGATAGTATTAATTTTAACATAAATAAAAAATTACATCATGAAAAAGAAATATATTCAACCAACAACGAAGTTGCATTCAGTAAGTATTTCAAGAATGATGGCAACGTCTAATCTTGGATATGATGAAGGGCAAGGAACAACTGGGAATGGTATTACCAGTGGTAGCAATGATTCAAAAGACGACCTTGACTTCGGTTGGTAATAGGTGGAATGCACCTAATGGCATGAAGCTCCACTCTTATTGGGTGTAGTTTTCATAATGAATTTGTTTTTTGTGAAGAGAGCGGTGCGTGAGCATAGCTCTCTTATTTTCCTAAAGTTGCGGAATAATTTTTCCTAAAGTTGCGGAATAATTTTTCCTAAAGTTGCGGAATAATTTGCATAGATCATTTTTATTCCGTAACTTTGCGGCGAAATTTAAAATATACTAATATGAGAACGTATAAACAGCGAATAGTAGATAATCTACTTGACTATAAACTGCAAGGAAAAGGTGCCGTTTTGTTGGAAGGTCCAAAGTGGTGTGGTAAGACCACGACAGCCAAACAAAAAGCTAAAAGTATGCTTGATTTAGGTAATACTGCTATTCTGCGAGATGCACTTGAGACGTATCAAATCAAGCCGATGTCGCTATTGATTGGCGAAACACCAAAACTGATAGATGAATGGCAAAGTATTCCTGAATTGTGGGATATGGTTCGCTCGGAAGTGGATAATCGAGGAGAAATCGCACAATTCATTCTCACGGGTAGCAGTACACCTGTAGAACAAGATAAGCTACGGCATAGTGGGAATGGACGCATCGGAAGACTGAATATGCGGACGATGAGCCTGTGGGAATCTGGAGAGTCAACAGGAACTGTATCTCTGGAGGAATTGTTTGTAGGGAAAGATATTGAGCCACAAGACAATTCCTTGGATTTGGATCAAATAGCCTATCTATTGTGTCGCGGAGGTTGGCCTCAAACCACCTTTATGACTGGAAGGGTTGCATTGGAACAGGCGCGTGATTACTATGAATACATTTACAAAGTGGATATTCAACGTGTGGATAAGACACGCCGTAATAGCGAGCGAACACGATTGCTGCTTCGCTCCTATGCTCGGAATGTAGCAGCAGCAATTAGTTTCAATAAAATGGCTGCTGACATAAAAGAGAATGATAATATTTCTATTACATACGAAACAATCTCAGACTATGTTGATGCATTAAAAAAACTCTTTGTATTGGAAGATTCACCTGCTTGGAATCCTAATCTGCGCAGTAAGACAGCAATTCAGTTCTCAGATGTTCGCTATTTTAGTGATCCAAGTATTGCGGCAGCAGCATTAGGAATAGGTCCAAAAGACTTGGTGAACGATTTACAGACCTTTGGGCTTCTTTTTGAAAATATGGTTATTCGAGATTTGCGTGTCTATGCTGATGCTTTAAATGGCAATATTTATCATTTCCGTGATGCTAATGGATTGGAATGTGATGCTGTTCTGCATAGACGCAACGGCTCTTATGGTTTGATAGAAATTAAACTTGGCGGACCGAATAATATTGATAAAGCTGTTACCACATTGCACACACTTGCAGAGAAAATTGATACCGAAAAAATGAATAAACCAGCATTCCTTATGGTTGTGACAGCTATTGGGCAATACGCTTATCGCAGAAAAGATGGGGTGTATGTGATTCCTATCGGATGCTTGAAACCATAAGGATTAATCCCCCACAAGGTAGGGCTGTTCAAGATTAATGCTACTTTTGTGGTGAACTTCGCCTGTCACGTAACTACTAACAATCTTTAAAAAGGTTAATTTTGGGGTATCGATGTTGGGGTTTTGTTTAAAAAAACATAATTATCAATTATCAATTGTCAATTATTAATTAAAAAACGAGTTTTTTTCTTACCTTTGCACTCGTTCAGTGGAATGAGGGGCTTGCAAAAGCCTCTCATTTTTATTTGAATTAAAAATGTGTTCGCTTGCAAAAGCCTCTCATTTTTATTTGAATTAAAAATGTGTTCGCTTGCAAAAGCCTCTCATTTTTATTTAAAGTAAAAAAATGT
>JAZLEX010000130.1:0-25778 GCA_045615485.1 Prevotella sp. | reverse complement strand
GCAAAGATTTTTCTGTCACCAATCGCTGCCACAAACTTTTCTGCAGCAGCATTTATCTCATTCAAATTATTTATTCTTATATTCATTTCCTAATTTCCTAATTCCCTAATTTCCTATTATCTTCTTCCCTTCATGGTGATGAGTGGGATTAGCATTTCTTCCATGGAAATTCCACCATGCTGGAAAGTGTCTTTAAAATACGATACGTAATAATTATAATTGTTTGGATAGGTGAAAAATCTATCATTTGTCGCAAACACGTATGTGGTGCTTAGATTTGGTTGCGGAAGTTGTGCCTTTTTGGGCTCCTTTATCTCAAATACTTCTTTGGCATTGAAACTCAGGTTTTTGCCAATCTTATATCTCAGGTTTGTATTGGTGTTTCTGTCACCAATGATTTTTATAGGATCTGTGGCACGGATGCAGCCATGATCGGTAGTGATGATTATCTTGTATTCGCTTTCAGAAAGCCTTTTCATCATTTCCGACAGGAAGGAATGTTGATACCAGCTACGTGTCAGACTTCGATAAGCACTTTCGCTATTTGCCAGTTCACGAATCATTTTGGTCTCTGTACGTGCATGACTGAGCATGTCGATGAAGTTTACGACAACAACATTCAAGTCATTGTTTGCCAGATTACTGTATCGGTTCAGAAATTTTTCAGCAGCCGATGAATCATTTATCTTATGGTAAGAAAAAGTGTGTTTTCTGCGGTATCGTTCAAACATGGTCTGAATCAGCGGTGCTTCGTTCAGGTTTTTGCTCTCCTCTTCGTCTTCATCTACCCATAAATCAGGAAACATCTCAGCAATCTGTATTGGCATCAGTCCGCTAAAAATAGCATTGCGAGCATATTGCGTTGCTGTCGGAAGGATGCTGTAATAGAGCTCTTCTTCTATTTCAAACATTTCACCGATTTCAGAAGCCAACACCCTCCATTGGTCATAACGGAAATTGTCGATAACAATGAGAAACACTTTTTCTCCATCGTTCAATGCAGGAAAAATGTCGGTTTTGAAAATGTCAGGACTCATAAGTGGTCTGTCGGCAGTAGCCATTACGTCAGGACTAACCCATTTCAAATAGTTTTTTGCAACAAACTTTGCAAAAGCATTATTCGCTTCTTCCTTTTGCATTTTCAGCATACCCATCATTTCACTCTCAGCACTCGACAGTTCCAATTCCCAATGCACTAAGCGTTTATACACTTCAATCCAGTCATCATAGTTAGAACATTCCTGAATGCTCATGGCAATATTTTGGAATTCCTGCTGATAGCCATTTTGAATCACCTCGCTTACAATCTCCTGACGATGGATATTCTTTTTCAGTGTAAGAAGAATCTGATTCGGATTCACTGGCTTTATCAGGTAGTCGGCAATCTTGCTGCCAATGGCCTGATCCATGATATTCTCTTCCTCACTTTTAGTACACATCACCACTGGTGTGGCAGGCGAAATTTCTTTTATTCGCTGCAATGTCTGCAAACCACTCAATCCAGGCATCATCTCGTCAAGCATCACGAGGTCAAAAGTTTTCTGCAGCACCAGGTCAATGGCATCATTGCCATTAGTCACAGTAGTTACCTCGTAACCCCTGTTTCTCAGAAATAGAATATGCGCTTTCAGCAATTCCATTTCGTCATCAACCCATAAAATCTGTCCGTTGCTCATCATACTTCCTATCAACGAAAAATTATTTGCAAAAATATAAAAATTCTAATGATAAGCTTACAATTTAATTAACATTAACTTTTATTTGATTTCATTTCTTTTTTTACTAATAGGTATAAAAAAAAATTTTATATTTAGCGGTCGAAATAAGAATCCTAAATCGTTCATTAGGCTGCTATTCGCAAATAAGCCTCCATATCTCAGCCTTTTACTCACTATTTACTCACAATTTACTCACTCCTATAGAGTAGCGTTTGAGTGTAGTCTGTGTGAGCAAATTGTGAGTAAGTGGTATTGATAAGGGTGCGATAAGGTATTGATGTGCGCGTAAAATTAACTTTGTGGAGTGTGAATTAAACCTTTTGCAGGAAAAATAGTCAAATATGGTGTTGAACATTTTAAAATTCGTTTGATTATGAAAAAGATTATTGTATTATTTTTGATGGCAATGACAGTTAGTTATTGCTTTGCACAAGAAGATGGTGGTCAGCGCAGAATGCGTGGTCCACGTGAGTTCTCTCCAGAACAGATGGCACAACGCCAGGCAGATCGCATTAAGGAAGTATGTGGAATCAACGACGAACAATATGCAAAATTGAAAGAGCATTTCAAAGTTCAGTCGGAAGCAATGCAGAAAGCATTCCAGAATCGTGCCGATCAGCAGAGAATGAGTCGTGAGGAAATGGAGAAGCTCCGCGAAGAAGGAGAGAAGGAAGTTAAGCAGATTCTTACAGAGGAGCAATATGCAAAATATCAGGAAATGCAGAAAAAGATCTGGAAACGTGCATTTAATGGGCCTCGCAATGGTAATAGAAGGTTTCATAGTAACAGACCACCAGTTGCTCCAGTCGCACCTGAGGCACCAGAACCTCCAGTAGCACCAGAAGCACCTGCTGAATAAGTTTGCTTGATGGTTTCTGAAATTCGCCTGTTCTGAAAAGACGAAAAAGTTTCGCGATGCGAAAAGAAAAGTAGTTGTGTCGTGGTTATGTTGCGGTTATGTCGTGGCAAAACCACGACAAACTATTATCCCAAATCATTCATTGACCTGTGGAATGCGTTAAAAAATTATAAACTCTAAATGCTAAACTCTATACTCTAAACACTTTTTATTACTTTTGCGGTCGATTTATGAAAATTTGAACAAATTAGTTCGTGAATTGACCAAAAACAATTATATGGCAGATATTGACAACACATCAGGAGCAAAGGCTCGTACCATCATAAGTAAGGAACAGATTCCTGCATTCAACTTGTTTATCCAAAACTCTATAGTGAAGAACTGGAACAGGAATGCGCTTACTGATTTTCAGGGTGTCACTCTACAGTTTCATGACGTGGCACGAAAGGTGGAAAAGCTGCATATTATATTTGAAAATTCAGGCATTGAAAAAGGTGACAAGATTGCTCTGTGTGGAAGAAATAGTGCTCATTGGGCAACAGCCTTGATTGCTACTTTGACATACGGTGCAGTGGCAGTTCCATTGTTGCATGAATTTACTGCGGAACAGATTCACAATTGTGTGAATCATAGTGATGCAAAACTGCTCTTTGTCGGTGATTACGTGTCCACGGTAATAAAAGCAGACAAAATGCCTAACCTTCTGGGCATTATCAATCTACCTGATTTTTCTCTGCATACTTGCCGAAGCGAACAGTTAGAGAATACGCGAGAAAACCTGAATGCGCTGTTTGGTAAGAAGTTTCCTATGAGCTTCACTGGGGATGATATTGTATATTACCAAAATACTGATCCAGACGATTTGGCATTGATTAACTACACAAGTGGTACGACGGGGAAGCCTAAGGGAGTGATGGTGCCATACCGTGCAATATGGAACAATACGGATTTTGCAATGGAGGTGATGGGTAAGACAATGTATCCTGGTGACGCTCATGTCAGCATGTTGCCGCTGGCTCACATGTTCGGTTTGGCGTTCGACCTGTTGTTCCCATTTTCAGTGGGTGCTCACATCCACTTTTTAGGAAGAATACCTTCACCGCAAATTGTGACAAAGGCTTTTGCTACTGCAAGACCAAAACTGGTTATATCTGTGCCATTGGTAATTGAAAAGATAATAACAAAAAAGGTGTTCCCTAAGTTGCATACAAACAGGATGCGTATGTTAATGCATACACCTGTGATTTCCAAAAAGATAAAAGAAAAAATCCGTACTGGCGTGATGAACGTGTTTGGCGGTAACTTCTATGAGTTGATTCTTGGTGGTGCAGCTTTGAACAGGGAAGTGGAGGAGTTTCTGCGTGACATGAAGATTGCATATTGTGTGGGTTATGGTGCAACCGAGTGTGCTCCGCTGATAGCCTATACACATTGGATGGATATGAAACCGGGCAGTTGCGGTAAGATGATAAATAATATGGAGATATGCATTGACAGCAATGACCCTTCCAATCTGCCTGGAGAAATACTCGTTAAAGGCTTCAACGTGATGCTGGGCTATTATAAAGAACCAGAACTGACAAGAGAAGTGCTTGACGAAAACGGCTGGTATCATACTGGTGATTTAGGAGTGATAGATGATGACGGCTTTATCTTTATAAAAGGGCGTATAAAAAATATGCTGCTAAGTTCGAACGGACAGAATATCTACCCTGAGGAAATTGAAGAAAAACTGAATTCAATGCCTTATGTACTGGAAAGTGTAGTGGTTCAGAGAGAAGACAAACTCGTGGCACTTGTCTATCCAGACTTTGAAGAGATGAAGACAGCAAACTTGGAATTCAATAATCTTTCAGTGTTTATGGAAGATAACCGCAACAAACTGAATGGAGAACTGCCTGCCTATTCAAAGATTTCAAAAATAGTGCTCAGAGATACAGAATTTGAAAAGACAGCAAAGAAAAGCATTCGGAGATTCCTATATAAGTAATAAGGTGTGGGTTGTCGGTTATGACAAAAAGCAAGCTATTAGCGCGTAACAGTCTATTAATTTATTTGGGCTTGTTGTTTTTGATGGTGTGCTGCCGTGTTTCTGCGACAGTATATCCCGATGATTTTAAGAATGGCTGGTCGCAGTTCGTAGGCAAGACAATAACTTTCAATCAGAGATTATATTTGTGCGCTCGGCATTCAAAATATGCCGATAGAATGTATGTAGGTTACAAGCGGCTCCGTTCTGCTGAGGAATGTGGTGTGGATGAATCCAAGGATTTAATCTATATGACCAACAGCAGCACGACAGATTTTAAAGTGCCAGCTGGGGCATACGTGGATAATCTGATAGCATACGTAAATTCAGAAAGGAGCATTAGCGTCAAAGGACAGATAGACTGGCATTATGACGACAATACCACACCTCCTGACGTTGGCGGAAGGCTGAAAGTAGTGACCGCAAATCTTCAGAAATATTTTTATAATTGGGAGAAGTCGTCATTTGCAGAATGTTCTTCAAACAAAGAGTTTAACAATCAGACGAACAAGATTGTTGCAGGTTTGTTGGCTATGAATGCCGATATCTATGCCGTTCAGGAGATAGAAGAGACATCTGATGCCATAGAATGCCTTACCGATGCTATGAATACGGAATACGGAGCAAATGTATATAGTTTTGTTAAGGACTCATGGAATAATTACAATTACAGTAAATCGGCTTATATCTATCGTAGCGACAAGTTGAACCTGATAGGAGGAAATATGTCGGGAACGGCAAGCAATGACTATGTGTATGTTTATCGAATGCGCATTCAATGCTTTCAGGAAAAACTTACTGGTGAAAAGTTTGTACTCAGTGTTAATCATTTCAAGGCTAAAGGTAATGGAGATGATGCCGATAACACCCGTATGGAGAATGTGACAAATCTGGTAAACAGATTGAAAAACAATAATTTCGGTGATGAAGATGTGCTTATTGTAGGCGACTTGAATAATTACACCAAAGAACAACCATGTCAATATCTGATTGCCAATGGATATGTTGACCAAATGATGAGATATGCGCCAGACGGCTATTCTTATTGCTTTGACAGCTTGGTGGGTTATCTCGACCATGCTTTTGCAAATCGAAGCATGAGCAATCAGATTTCTGGTGCTGCTCCTTTTCACATAAACGCAGATTATAGTCCGATATATTATGATTTTAAGTCGGGCAATACTACTATGCATCGCTACTCCGACCATGATCCATTGATAATAGGCATTAATCTGTATGTGAGAGGTGATGCCAATTGTGATGGGATAGTCAACGTGAATGATATTACAACGATTGCATCGTATATTTTGGACGGTGTTGCCAATCCTTGGAGCGAAGCAAATGCCGATGCAAACAATGACGGAGTAATCAATGTCAATGATATAACCACCGTAGCAAATATTATTCTCAACAAATAAAGAATGAACTATGAAAAAAATTATCAGTACATCAAAGGCACCTGCAGCAATAGGGCCTTATTCACAGGCAATTGAACTTAATGGGACATTATTTGTATCTGGTCAGCTGCCAGTTAATCCAGCAAACGGCAATATGCCAGAAAGTGTAGAAGAACAAACACAACAGTCAATGGAGAATATTGGTGCCATTCTTGAAGAAGCAGGTCTGACATTCGATGATGTTGTGAAGACAACAGTTCTCCTTGCCGACATTAACGATTTTGCAGCAATGAATGGAGTGTATGGAAAATTCTTCACCAACACAAAACCAGCAAGAGCATGTTTTCAGGTTGCTGCTTTGCCAAAAGGTGCGAAAGTGGAAATCGAAGCCGTAGCAGGAAAGTGATGTTTTAGAGTCTTGCGATTTTTTTTGTTAAAAAATACTAATAATTATTGATTTTTATCAATAATGTATTATATTTGCGCCCAATTTAAAACTATTCTTTACTTTTTATTTTATTAACTCTAAAACAATTATTTATGAAACTCAAAAAATTACTTATTTTGTGTGTTTCTTTGTTCGTTTGCGTGCAGTTATCTGCAGCAGAATGGGTAAAGCCTGTTCTTGAAGTTGCAACATTGTCAACTTACACTCCAGGTGACACCGTTTATATGTATAACAAAGAAGCTGGAGGATTCTATTCTCCATTCGCTGAAACAGGTTCTCCTTATTGGGGAACACGCGCAGGTATCCGCACAAGCGATGGTGCGCAAGTTATTATCATTAAGGCTACTGCAACTGATTTTCCAGAGTTGGCAGAAAGAGTGCCAGGTCAGGACTGGTCAGAATGGGATGGCAAGACAGTTATCGTACATAACTACGTGCCTTCAAAAAGCCGTTGGGATGACTTGTGGTTTAACATTCTCGATAGTGTGACATTGTGGACAGACCGTACAAATGATGCTGCCAACAACACCAATTTCGTATTTGAAATAGAGGCTGTTGGTAATGGTGCCTACAAGTTCAAGGCTTCTCACAAAGCCCCTGCATACGATGACCCTGATGCTGTTGACCATGCACTCGGTTATGTAGGTGTTGTTCCTTCACGTGGCAATAACGAACTTTATTTCTGTGGTAATATTCTCGAAGAAACTTGCGCTACTGAATGGTATTTCGTATCACAAGAAGATTATGCTAAGATTGATTTTGAAACATATTCGGCAGAAATGTCACGTTACAATGCTGCACTTAGACTGAAGGCTATTATTGATAAAGCTCAAAGCGAATGCCCGGGAATCGACATTGCAGCTCAAATCTTAGTTTACGAGAATACAAATTCAACATTAGAAGAACTCGAAGCAGCAATCGAAGCTGTTAATGCTGCTATAGTAGCATTCAATACTGGTAGTGCAAGTGTTGATAATCCAAAGGATTTGTCAGCATTGATTGTTAATCCTACATTTGATACTATTGGTGACTTTACAGGTTGGGAAGGTACAAAGTTTGGTGCCGGTGGTACAACAGCTGCTTGTGCAGAACACTATGACAAGACTTACGACACATACCAGACGCTCAAGGGCGCTCCACTTGGAGTGTATGCTTTGAAGGTTAATGGATACTATCGTGCTGGTACAACAGATGTATCTTATCAGCATTTCAAGAACAATGATGCATGCATATACGATGCAAAGTTGTATGCTGTGAATGGTACAGACACACTCAACTCGTCAATAATGAATAACTTTAATGGTATCTTACCAAACAATCCATTAGGATGTGGACAAGAAACCAGTGTAAAGGATGGCGACTATACTTATTACTCTCCTAATTCAATGGCAGACGCAGTAGTGTATTTCGAAGCTGGCTATTACAACGACAATGTTGTGTATTTTGCATCAACTGATGGTACTCCAAAAATTGGTGTAGCAAAAAGTACTCACATTGGTTCTGACTGGTCAATTTTCGATAATTTCTCTTTGACATTCTACGGAAATGCACCTGAATCATATCAGTTCTGGATGGACAAACTGACAGAAAATTTGCCAGACTATTCTGAAGAGGAACACGTTACAACTTCATATCTTGAAACATTCAATAGTGTAGTTGAAAAATACAAGGTTGCTACAACCTACGATCAGGTTATTAATAACCGCAAGGCAATAGAATCTGCAAAAGATTCTGTAGAAGCTAATATCGCAGCATGGAAAGCATACGTAGCACTTGCAGAGAAAGCTCTCGAAGAATGTGGCTCTGGTCAGTTAGTAGGCGAAGATGCCGATAATCTTGGTGACTATCTGGATTTGGATTATCAGGACATTATTGCAGCTCACGAACTGACAACTCCTGAAATCATTGCTGAAACAGCAAAACTGCAGCAGATGTATGACGATGCAGTTGAAAACTGTCTGTTGCCAGGTACTGACTTTACATCAAAACTCGTAAACCCAGACTACTCACAGGGAACAACAGGTTGGAGTGGAACATACACAGCAGTCAGCAATAGTTGTGCTGAATCTTGGAACCAGTCATCATTCGACATGTATCAGGAAATCAAGGGTGCTCCAGTGGGCTGCTACGAAATTTCCGTACAGGGATTCTATCGTGAACTCCGTGGTGCCAATGCATGGAACGCATATTTCTACGAAGACGGTTCTGCAAAGGATGAGGTAACATCAAAAGCTTACATTTATTTGAATGATGCACAAACACCTCTTCGTAACGTATTTGAAGAAGGAGTGCCAACAGTGGCAAACTTCTATGAAGGCACAGACTTCTATACAGATCCAAATGAAGAATATGATTATCCAAATGCAATGAACTCTTCAGCTATTGCCTTCGGTAAAGGAATGTATGAAAGTTCAGCATTCGGTCTTATTGCACAGAAGGGTGATGGAATGCGTATTGGTGTGAAGGGTAGCACAAGCACAGGCAGTGACTCTTGGGCAATTTGGGACAACTTCCGTTTGACTTACCAAGGATTCAAGGCAAATATTATCAAGCCTGTACTTGAGAAGAAAATCAATGCGTTCGCTGTTGAAGGTCAGATGGGATGTGACGTAAAGGCAGAGGCTGTAGAAATTCTTGCAGCAGCTCAGGAAGCATTGAAATCAAATGATGGACAAGTAATGTTTGCCGCATTAGCTAACATTTACAAGTTTGAAAACAAAATGAATGCATCAATTGCTCTGTTTGCAAAACTTGTTGATCAATACACTATTCTGCTTGACGTAATCAGTGCGTCAGAAGCTGATGAAGAAACCAAGACAGCAGCAAGTCTCCTTTGGAGCGAAATTGACAATGCATTGATGGCTGAAACATATACCGATGCAGATGCACAGGCTAAACTTGAGGAAATTGCAGCAATGATTATCCGATTGAAGATTCCTGCTGGTTATCAGGATGCTACTGATGATGATCCAGTTGACTTTACAGGTGTAATCAGCACTCCAAGTTTTGATAAGGATGGTGTCAACTCTGTAGAAGGTTGGACAATCGAAGGTAAGTCAGCAGGCTACAACTTCGGTAATGATGACACTCAGAAGAGCGCACTTGCACTCGAATTCTATGAGAAGGGTGACTATAACATGTATCAGTCATTCACAGGTCTGCCAAACGGAACATACAAGGTTGAGATGAATGCATTCTTCCGCATGGGTGCAAACGAAGCAGACTTCGCATCTTACAAGAACAAGGAAAACGGTCACGCTATGATGTATGCAAAGACAACAGAAAACGATTCAATCGAAAATTATGTTCGCTTGCGTGCTTCTGACCCTTCATTCGACCAAATTGGAGTTGGAACAGAATTCCAGCAGGAAGACGGAACATTTGTTCCTAATGACATGGTATCAGCAGTAGGTTACTTTGATGAAGGTCATTATCTGAATGGAATTTATGTCAAGGTTGTTGATGGTACGTTACGTTTCGGTGTAACTCAAAAGAGTTATATTTCAGGCGACTGGATGATTATGGACAACTGGACACTTACTTACTACGGAACAGAAAGTAAACATGCTGCAGGTCCAATCAGTTATGGTGCACTGCTTGGTGATGCTAACGACGACGGTTTTGTAAATGTGAACGATATCACAACAGTTGCGGCATTTATCCTGAATGGTACAGCTGACCCATGGAATGAAGTAAACGCAGATGCAAACTGTGATGGATCAATAAATGTAAATGACATTACAACAATAGCATCAATCATTTTGACCAATGCTAAATTGCAAAATGCTGACGTTGAGTTCTAATTTATGATAATGCAAACAAACATTATTTAAATACTCTATTATACTGAGGCAGGTGTTTTCTACAAATGCCTGCTTCAGTTGCTTTTCTTTGTTGAAACGGACAGTTAGTACTGCTTACGAGGAGTAGTAACCATCTGAATGAAAAGTTTAGAGTTTCTGAATAATTTGGGGCTTTCAATATATTACAAAACGCAACTATATATATAAATAATGTGTAAGCAAAAACAGTTAAAGATATGATGCAAATGATAAGACGATTTAAAATACTCCTTTTACTGTTGCCAGTTATTTTCTTGGAAGGTTGTACAAAAGACATCCTTACTGGACAACCGGAATGGTTGGGCAATTCCATTTATGAACGATTGTCAGAAGGCATAACAGTAAATGTGGATGGGGTGGAGAAGTATGAGACTTTCGATACAACATTGAAACTCATCAATTCCCTTGAACAGACAGATGTTTTGGCTCAGACTGGTTCGAAAACATTATTCGTCGCTTCGGATGATGCTTTTGAGGAGTGGTTTAAGACCAACAGTTGGGGAGTAAGGAGATATGAAGACCTGTCAGTTGCACAGAAAAAACTGTTATTGTTTAATTCGATGATAAACAATGCGTATCTGCTGAATCTTATGTCGAACGTAAGTGGCAACCCTCCGCAGGAAGGTATGTGCATGCGTCGCCCAACAGCTGCAAGTATTCAGGATACGGTAGGTGTTATCAAAGCTGAAGATATGCCAATTCCGAATTTCGGCAAAGAGTCATTAGATGCATGGAAACCATATCGTGATGCAGGAAAATCTCTAAAACTGTTCCGTGACAACACGCCGGCTCCGATGATACATTTCCTTCCAGCATTTATGTTGAAAGATAGCATAACGAATGTGGATTTGGAAATACTTACCAACGGAGTGTCAAAGTCGATAGAAGATTCATGGATAAACGGCAAGAAAGTAATCAGCCCAGAACAGACTTGTAAGAACGGATATATCTACGTAGTGGATGGTGTGGTTGAGAAAAACAGAAATCTTGCTGAAATAATAAATGAGGAGCCAGAAATGCAACAATGGGCAAGATTGATGAATCGTTTCTGTGCTCCATTCTATGAAAAGACAGCTTCGGATGAGTATAATCGTATAAATGGAACAAATGATTCTGTGTTTACTCTGCGTTATTATGCAGATGAATTCAAAGGCAAAACACGTTCAGCAGAAAAGTTTAACTCGACTCCAAGCGGTAGCAAAGTACCTGCGACATTAAGTTTTGACCCAGGATGGAATCAGTACATATATCTTAATTCAATGGGGTATGATATGCATTACGATGCAGGAGTAATGATTGTACCAACCAACGAAGCATTAAATGAATGGTGGAATAACGCAGGTCTTGGTCTGCAACAGGAATATAGCAGTTGGGAAAATGTACCTGCAATTACTTTGTCAAAGTTGTTGCGTGTGAATATGCTGTCATCATTCAAAGATGCAGTACCTTCAAAATTCTCACATATTGTTGACGATTCAAAAGTTCCATTGGGCATTACACCTAATAATATAGTAAAATCTTTTGTCGGTTGCAACGGAATAATCTATCTTGTCAACACAGTATTTGCTCCGAGTGAGTATCGTTCAGTAGTATATCCTGCATTGTCACATCAGAGTCTAATGAGTGTGATATACTATGCGATTGACCAATACGACTTTGGACCATATCTGAACTCTATGGATTCATACTTCAGTATGATACTGCCTACAAATAAAGCCATGTTGTCATATCTTGATCCTTGCTATTACGGATTGCCGCAGGAGATGCTATGGTCGTTCTATTATGACGAAGAGGAACAGAAGGTATTGGCGAAACGCTATTATGTGACTGTGGAGAACGGTGAAGTCAAGGATACCATTCAAACCATCACATCCGCTCCAGGCGATGCGATGATAAAAAATCGTTTGTCGGATATAGTTGACAATTTGATTATAGTTGGAAACATAGAAAACAACGATTATCAATACTTCAAGACAAAATCAGGAAGTGTGATTAAGGTTGAAAAAAATGGTTCGCCAGTTTCATCAAAATCAAAAGTATCAGCCTTTGTTTCAGGAATGAATGATGAAACAGGGAAGAAAACTGAAGTGACGCACTTCTACGACATGACACAGCCAGACGCATCGGGCGAGAATAAAGGAAACGGAATGTCGTATGGAGTTGACAAGATTCCAATGACTTCAGCTAAGTCTGTGTATGAAATACTTGGCGCGGAAACAAAAGACACATTGTTCTTCAAACTGATGAACGGTGATGAAACTGCCAACGCATTCCTCACAGCAACTTTAAAGATAGGTTCTACATCATATTATTGTGCAAACGATGAAGTGAATAAGAATGTGCGACTTTTCGATAAATATAACTATACAATATATGTCCCTACAGATGCTGCAATACAAAAACTTATTGACTCTGGTTATCTGCCTACTTGGGACGATTACAATAAATGCAATGATGAAACACTTAGAGACACCATTGCTGCAAGAATCCAAGATTTTATCAGGTATCATATACAGGATAATTCAGTATATGTGGGTGCAGAACCAATAAACAATACTAAATATGAAACGGCAAAGTTGAATACCAGCAATAATCGCTTCTATTCACTTGAAGTAAACTCTAACGAAAGTGGACTGACAATAAAAGACCAGTTGGGTAATGAACGTAAGGTGGTAACTTCAGACAACCTCGTCAACAAAACAGCCCGTGAATATTGGATTTCTGGTGCAAGAACATCTATGAACAGGTCGCTTTATTCTGCATCCGATGCTGTAATCCACAAGATTGATGATGTTCTGCTTTTCAGTAAGTCGCAATTAACTCATTGGAGGTGAGAGCTTAGAGCTTAGAGTTGAGAGCTGAGAGTCAGTGTCAGAGTCAGTGTCAGAGTCAGTGTCAGAGTCATCGTCAGAGTCAGGGTAAATTTGTAAATTGTAAATAAATCCGTAAATCGAAAATTGTCAAATAGTAAATCAAAAAATGGGATATATTAAAAGTTTTATATTAATTTGGCTATTTGCAATGTTGCCAATGGCTGTTTCTGCTCAAGCAATAACATCAATTCATGGTACCGTAACTGATGACTATGGAGCTGTTATTGGTGCAACAGTTTGCGAAATTGACGCAGTTGGTCGTATAATTGAGTCAGCAGTAACAGACTTGAATGGTAACTTCTCCATGAAAGTCAGGAATCCTAAAGACAAAGTGCGTTTTTCATATATCGGTTTGAAGTCACAAACCCTACCGATAAACAAAACAACTTTCAATGTCCGAATGAAAAGTGACACTCAGCAACTGAAGGAAGTCACGGTGAAGTCCAAGAAACGTCTGAAAGGCAACTCATTGCCTATTCCTGAACGAGAGATTTCATTTGCCACACAGTCGCTTGATACAAAGGAATTCGAGGGATTGGGAATCACGACAATTGATGAGGCATTGCAAGGACGTATTGCAGGTTTGGATATCATTGGCAATTCCGGAAACTTGGGTTCAGGTTCCACCATCAGACTTCGTGGCTCATCAAGTTTATCATCATTGACTAATGCCAATCCATTGATTGTTGTAGATGGTAATATACAGGAAAATGTTGATATGTCAACATTCGATCTCAGTGGTTCAAGTGACGAACAATTTGCTGAACTCCTGAAGATCAATCCAAATGATATTGCCTCCATAAATGTGCTGAAAGACGGAGCGGCATTATCGCAATATGGTACACAAGGTGGTAATGGAGTAATTGAAATATTTACAAAACGAGGTGTAAAAGGTAAGCCAAGACTCAGCTATGCCTTGACATTGAGTGGAACATATCAGCCAAAGGGAATCAATCTCCTGAGTGGTGATGACTACACAATGATGCTGAAAGAAAGTTACTTTAATCCACAGCAGAGTGATGCAGCAAGTGATATAAATGAAATCAACTACGACCCAAACTTCTCTGAATACGAGCAGTACAACAACAATACTGATTGGCGGAAAGCAGTGACGCAATGGGGATTGAGACAAAATCATTATGTGACAATTTCAGGTGGTGGCGATAAAGCTCAGTTCCGTATCTCTGGAGGTTTCGACCGCGAGACAGGTTCTGTAATCAAGCAGTTGCTGAATCGTTTTTCCACACGTGTGAATCTGGATTACAGTATTAGTCAGAGAATTCGTGTATCCACTAATTTTGCAATGACTTATACAAAAAATAATCAGAACTATGATAATCTTCTCAGTATAGCCCAAAAGAAAATGCCAAATATGAGCATTTACGAGCAGGACCCACTAACGGGGGAAGACACAAATCGTTATTACACAATGTTGCAGACTGGTAGTGATGTTTTCAAAGATGACCAGAAAAAATACGTGAATCCTGTGGCAAGTGCAAATTTGGCAACAAATGTGTCAAGAGCATACGATATTGTACCAGAACTGGTTATTAACTATGATTTGCTTGGCTTGGATGATGAACATACAAGACTGACATGGCGAGGTCAGGTATATATGAATGTATCAAACAATTATATTGATAAGTTCTATCCGCAGGAACTGCTCACTATTCCTGTTTCAGATGGTGTGAATACTGCTTATTCAGGTAGTTCCAAAAGAGTATCATTTACCACAAAGCACACATTAACTTTTATGCCTGCATTCAAAAACACAGACCATTCACTGATATCATCAGCACGTTTTGAATTGACGACAGGTAATAATACAGGTCAGTCAACAGGTGTTAACGGACTGCCTTCAGGAATATCATCACCATACGCTGGCGGTCAGATATATGCAAACGGCTTATCATCAAACTTTTCTGAATGGCGTTCCATGTCATATACTCTGAATGCCAATTATTCATATAAAGAGAAATACATCATATATGCAGCTCTCAGGGCAGATGGTACAACAAAATTCGGTCCCGGACGCCGTTGGGGATATTTCCCTTCAGTATCGCTTCGTTGGAATATTATTGATGAAAAATTCATGGATAAGTTCCGTAGCTGGCTCAAAATGTTGAGTATCAGACCAGGATGGGGAAGGGTAGGACATGCACCAACAGCAGACTATCTCTACACATCAAAATATGTTAGTGCTAATAAATATTTAGATATGTCGGCCATTAGATTAGACAACCTGAAACTCTCTAATTTGAAATGGGAAACGGTGAATAGTTTCAATTTAGGTTTCGACCTGAAATTCTTTGAAGGCGAAAGATTGGGTATTACATTTGAAGTGTATAATTCCACGCGCTCTGACATGCTGATGGACAATTTCCGAATTTCATCAAACTCAGGATTCCCGACATTGGCATATTATAACACAGGTAAATTACGCAATACTGGTTGGGAGTTTCATGTAAATACCAACAGGCTTATAAAATCAGGCAAGTTTACCCTTGACCTCAATGCTAACTTTGGCAACAATAGGAATGAAATATTGGAAATGGATGAAACCGTCTTAAAGAACAAGAATTCCACCTTTACAAACGACAACCGTCAGGTCCTTACACGAGTACAGCTTCATAATCCATTCGGTGCAATCTATGGTTTCCGCAGTCTCGGTGTATATCAATATGAATACGACTATTTGCGTACGGCATATACTAATACGTTACCTGAAGGAGAAAAGTTCAATATTCCAGGCTTCAAGAATTGGATAAACAATGAATTTCTTGCAAGTGGTAAGACGGCACCAATAGCCACCAATCCTGATGGAACTGCTATATTTGATGATCAAGGAATGCCAATACAGATGATGTTTGCTTATTCAAACGACAATTCTGGACGTAATTATGTTTTCAAAGGTGGTGATGCTATGTATGAAGATATAAACCATGATGGACAGATAAATGCTCTTGATATTGTGTATCTTGGCAGTTCCTTGCCAAAACTCACTGGAGGATTTGGTTTTTCTTTCACATACGGAAACTGGCGTTTGAATACTCAATTTACTTACCGTGTGGGAAACAAGATTCTTAATATGGCACGTCTTGACTCAGAAGCAATGATAAACAATGACAATCAAAGTCAGGCAGTGAACTACAGATGGCGCAAAAATGGTGATGTAACCACCATTCCAAGAGCTATGTATGGAGCAACGTCAAATTACAATACATTGATTAGCGACCGCTTTGTAGAAGATGGCTCTTATTTACGTATGGGGTATGCACAGCTTTCATATTCCTTGAACAAGAAATGGTTAAAGGCAATTGGATTTCAAGGCATTCGTCTTTATGTAAGTGCAAACAATCCATTCATTATTACTAAATACACTGGAGTTGACCCAGATGTCAGTTATGGTGGTTATGGTGCTGCAACAGATTGGGGACAGACGCCACGTGCAAGGTCATATACATTTGGAATGACAGTTGATTTTTAATTAGTTGTTTAGTGAATTGGTCGTTTAGTCGTATGGTAAAATAGTTGTTTAATAAGTAAATTAACATGATGAACAAGATAAAAACTCAATTGTCAATCATAACATTAACATTATGTCTATGTATTGTTTCAAGCTGCAACGATTTTCTTGAAGTAGAGTCTCAGAATATTATCACCGAAGAAAAGTTCTGGAACGAGAAAAGCGATGTTGAGAATATAATTGCAGGCTGTTATTCAGCAATGCAGTCGGATCCAGTACTTAACCGTATGTTTATTTGGGGTGAGTTCCGCTCTGAAAATATTGTTGCAAATGGAAACATATCCAATTTGGATAGTGATTTGGAACGAATTTTGAAAGAGAATATTACAGCAAGTAATCAATACACATATTATGGCGATTTCTATTCCATTATCAATGAGTGCAATTTGGTTATAGCTCGAGCTCCCGATGTTGCTGCGAAAGACCCTTCTTATAGAAAAACTGAGTTGAATGCTCATATTGCAGAGGTAACAGCCCTTCGTAGTTTGTGTTATTTCTATCTGATACGTACATTTGAAAACGTTCCTTATTCGGAAGAAGTCTTTACATCTGATGACCAAGCTTTTGAATTACCTGCAGAATCATTCAGTACAATATTAAAGAAGCTCATCGCATCATTGGAAGAGGTCAAATCAATGGCACTAAATAAATATCCTGTTTCTATCGAAAGAGATAAATTATCAGATGATTATCAAACTGCGAGAATTTCAAGAATGGCTATTTATGCAATGCTTTGCGAGATGTATCTCTGGGATAAAGATTATGACAATTGCATAAAATATGCAGATTTGATTATTGAGCAGAAAAAAGAGGATGCAAAAGAAATCATGGAAAACAATATGACAACAATGGATTTTAATGATTTCAATGGTTATCCTTTGATTGCTACACGCTATGGTGTTACTAATTATTTCGGTGATGCATTTCATAGTATATTCGTAGTTGGAAATTCAATGGAAAGCATTTTTGAGCTTAACTTTGTGAAGGAATCGGGCAACTCAATGCCAAGTAATGGTCCTGCAAGCAATTTCTATGGAAATGCGAGCAGAAATGCATTCTGTAAAGCATCAGACTATGTGGCGACAGATGTCACAAAGGAAACTCCAGTGGTATATAATAACAAATACGATGGCAGAGCATACGAAAATTTCCGTTTTTCAAACAATACTGCTATTGGCATAAATAAATATGCATGTGCATATCCAAGTACGGTTCGTTTAGGTGATCCAAATTCCAATTCTTTTTTTACTTCAGGCACATGGGGATCTATGTATGAGACAGAAGGAGTAAAATATGAATCACGTAACAAATCCAATTTCATAATCTACAGGTTGACGGATATTATGCTTCTCAAGGCAGAAGCATTGGCACAGAAGATAACGGATGATGCCAGTATTTCGACACCAGAAGATATCGAACTGAGAAACAGGGCATTTGATTTGGTAACAGCAATCAACAAGCGGTCGTTGTATCAGACAACATTAAAAGACACACTGATAGTCACGAACTATGCTTCAAAAGACAAGATTGTTGAATTGGTATCAGCAGAGCGTGAACGTGAGTTGATGTTTGAAGGAAAGCGGTATTTCGACCTTGTGCGTCGCGCACAACGTGATGGTGATACGAAGTATCTTCGTGGAAAGGCTAAACTGAAGAGTTCAGAAAACGCATCTGTAATAGAAAGCAAACTCACACGAATTGAAGCTATGTATTGGCCGTATAATCTTGATGAGATGAAGGCAAACCGGTATCTTATTCAAAATCCTGCATTTGGCAGTGGTGAAAATGAGAGTTGGAAATAAATAAAAAATAGTTAATGGGAAATAAATTGTACGTTGTACATGCTAAAATGTAGATAAATATGGTGTATAGAATAAAAATTCAGTCGTCAGTAATTACAGTATTAATCGCATTGTTCTGTTTCAGCAGTTGTAGTGATGAACCAGACCAGGAAAACTATTATACTTTTACGGGCGAAATGATGAGTGATTATCTGAATAGCCGTCGTGAATATAGTATGTTCGCGTCGATTGTTGAAAGAGCTGGGTTGATGCCACAATTATCAACATACGGGCATTATACTTGCTTTCTTCCGACCGATGATGCTGTGAAAAAATATTTAATGGATAGAGGTGTTACCATTGACCAACTTACTGTGGAAGATTGTGATACAATAGCACGAACTCATCTGGTAAAAGCTATTTATTCAACATTTGAAATGTCTGATGGAGTCTTGCCAGAGATGAATATGAACGACCGGCCATTGAAAATTTCTCATGGTACAAATGCAGACAACAATGCCGTAACAATTATCAATGGACAAGCAGAGATCACTTTTGAACTTCAGGACGACTCTGTAGAAAATGGTATTGTCCAGCCAATAAATGCTGTATTGAAGACATCTACAGATTTGCTGCCTGATTTGATCAAGAAAAATCCTAAGGTTCAGATTTTCTATGATGCCTTGGTAGCTACGGGGTTGATGAGTAAAATGAATAATTATAAAGATCCATCATACAAGGAACCACATTCATACGATGACGGTTATTTCCATGACTATATATCAGGCGATAATAATCATGAGGCAGCTACACCGCCTGATCATAAATACTATGGTTACACAGCATTCCTCGTACCAGATTCTGTTTTGAAGGAAAAATATGGAAGTCGCTATAATTTTGATTCTAATCCTTTAGAAGCATTATATAAATTATCATGCGACATATATGATAATATGTATCCAGAAGAAGTTGGCTTGCCAGAACATGCCTTTTCTGCGGAAAATATAAAGTCACCTAAAAATCCTCTGTATAAATTTTTGGCATACCACCTGTTAAACCGCAACGTTCAAGGTGCGAATTATCTGACCGTACGTGATGATTTCGGAATTGATTTGCAAAAAATGAACCCTACAGAGTGGTATGGTACTTTATTACCATATCGCATGATGAAGTTAGAACATATAATGGTTCCTAAATATCTTGGGCAAAATACCCGTGGAGAGTATTACATAAATCGTTGCTATAACGGTATATATAACATTGAAGGTGTTCATATTCAAAAGAATGTTGAGAATGAATACGAAAATGGGTTGGCTCTTAACGGAATCTATTTCTATATTGATGATATATTGAAATTTGATAAAGATGTACGCGATATTGTATTCAATTGCAGAATGCGTATGGACTTTTCAACATTATTCCCGGAATTGATGTCCAATAATATGCGAATGAATGGCGACAGGGAGCATGACGATGATAACTTTGCTACATCATACGACCACACATTCAAATATGGACGCAATTATTATTTCCCAGACGGATATTTAGATGGAGTATCAGTAGGCAATAATGGATATTTCATATACCGTCGGCCTCATCAGAATTATTGGTCATACAATGGAGATGAATTTGATTGTCAGGGCAATTATGATATAACATTCCGTATTCCACCAGTTCCATTTGAGAGCGACTACCAGATACGACTTGGATATGCCGCAATGGACGGACTACGTGGGGTTGCGCAGATTTATTTCGATAATGTTCCTCAGGGAATACCTCTCGATATGAATATTGATTTGCGAAACGATGCATTATTGGGATCGGCACAGTTTGGTAAGAAACTCTATACTAACATGACAGAAGAAGAGAAGCAGGAGGATAGAAAAACTTTGAAAAACAAAGGTTATTATCGTGGCGCTAATGGTGCATTCCATACTGGTGATGGTGGCAGCACAAAGTCATATTTCTCTAATGAATACGCGACGATTAGAATTGTACTTTGTACTGTCCATATAAAACCAGATACAGACCATTATCTACGCATCCGTGCGGTATCTTCAAAGTCGGGTAATGACAACGAGGCAATGTTAGACTACTTGGAAATTGTACCTAAGAGTGTATATGGAGTTTCTGACGAAGGACAACAGGAAGATGATTTATAAGATTGAGTTTTGAGTTATGAGAATGATAAATAGTAGATTATTATTATTGCTGGCAATAATCCCTATGATGTCAGCTTGCTCTGACAAATGGGATGAGCATTATGAAGCCAGTCAGGTTGCTGATGGCTCGATATGGCATAAAATTGTTACAAATTCCGATTTGTCAAATTTTGCAAAAGTTGTAGAATCTTGTGGCTATAAATCAGCTTTGGATGGGAAACAAGTATTTACTGTGTTTGCCCCAACAAATCAGACTTTTTCGGAAAAAGATGCTACGGATATAATAAGTCTTTATAATGCCCAAAAGAATCAAGGTATTAAGGATAAAGATAATGAAGCCATCAAGGAGTTTATTCAGAATCATATCGCTCTATACAATTATTCTGCATCTGCATCCAAAGATGAGACCATAAGAATGTTGAATGGAAAGATGATTCATCTGACTCAAGGGCAGTTTGCAGACACTCATTTGCTTTCAAGCAATATTCTGACAACAAATGGTGTTCTATTCACGATTGACAAACAGGCAAACTATTCTCCAAATATTATGGAGATGCTAAAAAAAGACCCAGAACTTGATAGCGTGGCAAACTTCATTTACGCCTATAATGAATATGAATTCGACCCATTAAATAGCGTTCCTGGTGAAATTGTTGATGGTAAGCAGCAATATCTGGATTCCGTAACGGTACTGAATAATAAGATTTTGAATGAAATTGGAAGAGTTGATTCTGAAGACAGTACCTTCTATATGGCAGTACCATGTGACACCACATGGAAACGTTTATTAGCTGAAAATGAGCAATATTTCCAGTATGATAAAGGAGTGCAGATGGGCGATTCATTAATGTATGTCTATCCACGTCTGAATATTATTAGGGGTACGGTATTTAGTGAAACTTGTAACCCGAAAATGTATGAACAGACATGTGATTCCCTGATGTCTGTAAATGCAGTTTCTTATTCACGGCGATATTATACCTGGGGTTCGTATGATAAAAAGTATTATCAGTATGATTATCCAAATCTTCCAGGTGGTGTTTTATATGATACCGAAGCATTGGAATGCAGCAATGGTGTTGTTAAGAAAGCAAAGGAATGGAGATTTGATAAATTAAATACCTTCATGCAGGAAATTGTAATGGAAGGCGAAGGCTCATCATCTATTGACTCCGTAGATACCAGAATCACAAGAGATCCCGTTATCGTTAATGTGACTCCAGATAATCCATATTACGGCAAAGTATCAGGAAATGGTTTCGTTGCAATCGAAGCTGCAGGAACGGTCAATACAAAATCCGTATTTAATATAGAGAATGTTCTCTCGAATGTTGATTATGATGTCTATGTTGTAACAGTTCCAGCTGTGGCTGGCGACACACTCGCTCCAGAAACCCAGCGAAAACCTTCATTACTGTGCACAACCATTTATTATCATGACCAGAATGGAAAGGAAGTGAATTTCAAAAGAGGTTCACGATTGACGACAGATCCCGACAAGGTGGATTCAATCTTTATAGGGACTTTCAGATTCCCAACCTGTTCATGGAATATAGATAAGCCACAGGTTAAAATGCTTATCGAGAGTCAGGTTTCTAACTCACAGATAAACAGTAAGACACACACGCGTACATTACGCATTGACTGCATTGTTTTTAAACCTCGTGAAAATTGATTGTTATGAAACATATAAAATTTACAATTTTACGTTTATTATTACTGTTATTCTTTTCGTTATCCTTTTCGTTATCATCATTTGCTCAAGATGAATATGAGGATGAAGATGAGGTTGTGCAGACTGGTGTAAAAAAGTTGGTTGCAACCCATAAGGATTACACCACACGTCTAATAAAAGGTACTATTTACGATGCCTTGACAGGAAAACCATTGTCTGGAGCAATCGTGAAGGCTACAGATGTTGATGGCTATAGTGCTTTAACTGACGATGAAGGACATTATGAACTGAAAATCCCAGTATTTTCACATTCAATCTATGTCAGTAGTCCTGATTATAATTCCATAACATTGGGTTTGAGGAAAGGCGAACAACAGAAAGACATCAAGATGTACAGTTCAGCTTTCAGACAAGATTTTACCGAGAAAACAAATGTCATGGCTGACAAGTCGGCTGATGATTTCAAATATTCCAATGCTACCAATATAAAGGATGAAATACAAAAACAGTTAGGTGCATTTGCATATACTACAAACCGCAATGGTACTCCAGGCATCGGTGATGTGATTTTCATTCAGGGAATAAATTCTATAAATGTCAATGCACAGCCATTGTTTGTTGTCGATGGCGTAATTCTGGATCAGCAGTATTCTCGTTCTTTGATGCACGAAGGCTTCTTCAATGATATAATGACAACTATCAATCCTGCCGACATTGAAAAGGTAACAATAATGCGAAATGGTACAGCATTATATGGCGCCCGTGGTGCTAATGGTGTTGTCTTCATTCAGACAAAACGCAGCAAAAGCATGGCAACACGCATCACAGCCAGTGCATCGGTCGGCATCACGTCAAAGCCTAAATTTATACCTATGATGGATGCAGAACAGTATCGTGGGTATGCTTCGGAATTATTGAAGACAACTGGTACAAGAATTACCGAATTCAAGTTCCTTAATAATAATCCAGATTATTACTATTACAATCAGTACCATAATAGCACTGACTGGAAGGAACAGGTGTATCGAAATGCCTTTTCACAGAATTATAATATTAATGTTGACGGAGGTGACGATGTGGCAAGCTATAACTTGTCGGTTGGTTATTCCAAGATTAATAGTACCTTAAAATATTACAATATGGATCGTATCAACATACGTTTCAATACTGATATTTTATTCTCAAGCAAGTTCAGTACAAGAATAGACGCATCATTTTCTAATGTGACACGTAATTTGCGTAACGATGCTGCACCGTCAGGCTATGAAGAAGGAACACCGACATCACCATCATTCCTTGCCTACACAAAAGCTCCATTTATGAATCCATATTCTTATGGTAATGGTGTGTTTAGTGATACAAAGCTTGATACGCAGGAAGAATCATACCTTGATGAGGCTTTATCATTGTATCCTGAATATAATTATAAATTGGGTAATCCATACGCACTTAACGAGTATGCTGACGGAAAGATCAAAAACCGTTTCGATAATTCACTTTTGAATATAGCCGTCACTCCAAAGTTCCAGTTTAATCCATATCTGTCTTTAAGTGATCATTTTAGTTATTCGCTGGTAAATACCAACGAAAAGTACTATACTCCAGTTCTCGGTATTCCATCATATTTTGTTAAAAGTGTAAACGCACAGTGTACAAATGAAGTCCGTTCGCTTGCATCCAAGCAGAACTCTGTACAGAATGATGCTCGTCTGTCATGGCAGAATCGTTTTGCGGCTCATGATATTTCAGCATTTGCGGGCGTTCGTATGAATTTCGAGAGGTTTACTTCCAATTCGCAGTTAGGCTATAACACAGGTAGCGATAAAACTCCGTTTATGTCTTCTTCACTTGCTCATGCACAGAAAAATGGAGTTGATGATTCATGGCGCACTGTAGATGCTTATTTGCAAGCCAACTACGGTCTGTATGGCAAATATTTCCTGCAAGGCAATCTTACGGCAACCTCTTCTTCGCGTTTTGGCAAAGAAGCAAAGGGAGGAATGAAAATGTTCGGTGTCTCTTGGGGTGTTTTCCCATCTGTACAAGGAGCTTGGGTGATGTCAAACGAACCTTGGTTCGCAAAGCAGAACATCATATCTTATCTGCGCCTGACTGCTGGTTATGATGTCAGTGGTAATGATGATATCGACAGTTATGCTTCACGCAGCTATTTCGCTTCATCAATATTCCTGAACAGCAAATATTCGGGTCTGACTTTTGCTAACATTGGAAATAATACCATAAAATGGGAAACAACACGCCGTTTCAATGTTGGCATTGATGCAAAAATAGCAAATCGCATTGATATAGATTTTAATTTTTACAAGAGTCGCACCAGTGACTTACTGTCATTACAGACGTTAGGCTTCCTTTCAGGAATTGATCACAACTGGACAAACGAAGGAAAGATACAAAACACTGGCTTTGACGTTAGTCTGATTGGGAAAATAATAGCCCATAAAGATTGGACTTGGCAAGTTGGAGCAAGTCTGGGACATTATAAGAATAAGGTATTATCTTTAGGCGGTGGACAGACTCGCATTCTCAATACGTTCTATGATGCAACGATATTGACGGAAGTCGGAAAACCCGTCAATCTGTTCTATGGCTACAAGACAAACGGGGTATATGCCTCAACGGATGAAGCTTTAAGCGAAGGTAAATATATCCTTGGTGCAAACGGAGTTTCAAAAACTTATTTTGAAGGTGGCGACATGAGGTTTGTTGATTCTGATGGAAACAACGAAATAAACGAGGACGATAGGGTGGTAATAGGTGATCCAAATCCAGATATCTATGGAAATATCTTTACTACAGTGACATGGAAACGTCTTAAGTTGGACGTTAACTTCAATTATGTTTCAGGCAACGATGTGTTTAATTATATGCGTTCACAGTTGGAAGGTGGCTCACGTTTCATGAATCAGACCACAACCATGACCCAGCGATGGCAAGTTGAAGGACAGGAAACATCTGTTCCACGTATTTCATTCCAGGACAAGATGGGTAATTCACGTTTCAGTGACCGTTGGATAGAGGACGGTTCCTACATCCGTCTCAAATCATTAACTCTGAGTTATAATCTGCCACTCACCTTCCAGTTCCTGCAAGGTTTGCAGTTCTGGATTCAAGCCAACAACCTCTTTACGTTGACACATTATCTTGGTAGTGATCCAGAATTTACTGCCACCTCATCTGTCATCGGTCAGGGAATTGATATCGGAAGTCTCGGCCAAAGCCGCAGCTTTGTTGCAGGAATAAAGATTAGTTTGTAACTCAAGTTTCGCAAGCTCCAACTTGATAGGTTATAAGGTTTTAAGGTCTTAAGGTTATAAGATAATAATGAGCAATGAGATTTTTATTAGGATTTTGGTTAAGATTTCGAGCCCGAAGGGCGATCCCATAAAAATCGTCCCATAAAAGCAACGTACAGTTGCGCATTTCTATGGCGAGCCAAAGGCGAGACAT
>JAZLEX010000129.1:0-6472 GCA_045615485.1 Prevotella sp. | reverse complement strand
TGGAAACCCAACTGAAGAGCAGCATAACCGTCTTTCTCAACGGTTTTTACCTGAGTAACAACACAAGGACCAGCTTCGATAACAGTGCACGGTACATTCTTACCGTCGGCACTGAAAACGGATGTCATTCCGATTTTCTTTCCTAATAATCCTGGCATTTCAATTTATATTTAAAATAGTTAAAAAAATAATCAATAAACTACACCTTGATTTCTACTTCCACTCCACTTGGCAATTCAAGCTTCATCAATGCATCGATTGTCTTTGCTGTTGAGCTGTAAATATCTATCAAACGTTTGAATGATGACAGCTGGAACTGTTCACGTGCTTTCTTATTAACGAAAGTAGAACGGTTTACTGTATAAATTCTCTTGTGTGTAGGGAGTGGAATAGGACCGCTTACAATAGCACCTGTTGCCTTAACTGCCTTCACGATTTTTTCTGCTGACTTGTCAACCAATGTGTGGTCGTAACTCTTCAGCTTAATTCTAATTTTCTGACTCATTGTTTTTTAATTTTTATTGTTTATAATTTTAATTTGTATGCAGGAGCTTTCCGTTAAGAGTCATTTTCTAACTGGATTCAACTCCAACATTGTTTTCTTTTACACTAAATCAACACGACCTCCGATTTGTTCCAATACTTCCTTAGCTATCGCACTCATTACTGGAGAATGATGATCGTATTCCATACTGCTTGTTGCACGACCTGATGTGATTGTTCTCAATGCTGTAACATATCCGAACATTTCTGCAAGAGGAACCTGGGCTTTTATGATACGAGCACCGCTACGCGATTCATCCATACCTTCTACCTGACCACGGCGTTTATTCAAGTCACCGATTACGTCACCCATATTCTCTTCAGGTGTCACCACCTCAATCTTCATTATTGGTTCCATCAATACTGGTGCACATTTTTGAAGTGCATTTCTATACGCATTGATTGCTGCCAATTCAAAAGAGAGCTGATCTGAATCTACAGGATGATAACTACCATCTACAAGAACAACCTTCAGGCTTGTCATCGGATAGCCTCCCAGAATTCCATTCTTCATTGCAGTCTCAAATCCCTTCTGTACTGATGGTATAAATTCTTTTGGAATATTACCACCCTTTACTTCATTGACGAATTGCAGACCACCTTCCTTAAAGTCAGGGTCAACTGGACCGATGTTTACGATGATATCACCATACTTGCCTCGACCTCCAGTTTGTTTCTTGTAGGTTTCACGGAAGTTCAATACAGTCTTGGTAACCGATTCCTTATAGCTTACCTGTGGCTTTCCTTGGTTGCATTCTACCTTAAACTCACGTTTCAGACGGTCAAGGATTATATCCAAATGAAGTTCGCCCATTCCTGAAATAATCGTCTGACCTGTCTGGTCGTCTGTATGAACTGTGAAAGTAGGGTCTTCTTCTGCAAGTTTTGCCAAGCCGATACCCAACTTATCAACGTCATCCTTAGTTTTTGGTTCAACAGCCACTCCAATCACAGGGTCTGGAAAATCCATTGATTCCAAAATGATAGGAGTCTTTTCGTCACACAAGGTATCTCCCGTATGGATATCCTTGAACCCAACTCCTGAGCCGATATCACCGGCATCTATGGAATCCATTGGAATCTGCTTGTTTGAGTTCATCTGGAACAAACGGCTGATACGTTCCTTCTTACCCGTTCTTGGGTTATAGACGTAACTACCTGCCTCAATCTTGCCCGAATACACACGGAAGAATACCAAACGACCAACATACGGGTCTGTTGCAATCTTAAATGCAAGAGCAGCCGTTGGCTCATCGTCACTCGGTTTTCTATCTTCCTCGGCACCTGTTTCAGGATTAGTACCTGCAACATTGATTGCATCAAGTGGAGAAGGAAGGAATGCACATGTATAGTCAAGCAAAGTCTGCACACCTTTATTCTTATATGAAGAACCGCAAGTCACAGGACATAAATTCAATTCGCAAGTAGCCTTACGGATTGTAGAAATTATTTCGTCCTCTGTAATTGCCGCAGGTGACTCAAGGTATTTTTCCATCAGATTGTCATCAAAATTAGCTGCACTTTCGAGCATTTTGTCTCTCCATTCCTCAGCCTCTTCCTTTAAATCTGCTGGTATTTCGTCAACCTCATATTCAGCACCCATTGACTCATCATGCCAAAGTATTGCCTTCATTTTAATAAGGTCAACTACACCCTTGAAATTTTCTTCCGCTCCGATTGGAATCTGTACTGGACAAGGATTTGCCCCCAGCACATCTCTCATCTGTCGCACTGTTTCAAAGAAGTCTGCACCAGAACGGTCCATCTTGTTGACATAACCTATTCTTGGCACATTGTACTTATCAGCTTGACGCCAAACAGTTTCGCTTTGAGGCTGCACGCCGTCAGCTGCTGAATAAGTAGCGATTGCTCCGTCGAGCACACGCAATGAACGCTCCACCTCTGCAGTAAAGTCCACATGTCCCGGAGTGTCGATTAGGTTAATCTTGAATTTCTTACCATTCCACTCCCAATAGCACGTGGTTGCAGCCGATGTAATAGTGATACCTCTTTCCTGCTCCTGTGCCATCCAGTCCATCGTTGCAGCGCCATCATGAACCTCACCTATCTTGTGAGTCTTTCCTGTATAGAAAAGTATGCGCTCCGACGTAGTGGTCTTTCCGGCATCGATATGAGCCATGATACCAATATTACGCGTCAAATGTAAATCCTGTTTCGCCATCAATAATACCTGATTCCCTACACCTATTTAATATATATATAGAGCACACCTATGCTCTTAGAATCTGAAGTGTGCAAATGCACGGTTAGCTTCAGCCATGCGGTGCATATCTTCCTTACGCTTGTAAGCACCACCCTGATTGTTATATGCATCCATTATCTCAGCAGCCAGTTTGTCAGCCATTGTCTTACCACCGCGCTTGCGAGCAAAGCTAATCATGTTCTTCATGCAGATACTTTGTTTGCGGTCTGGACGGATTTCAGTAGGAACCTGGAAAGTTGCACCACCGATACGGCGAGACTTAACCTCTACCTGTGGAGTAATGTTATCGAGAGCCTGTTTCCAGATTTCGAGTGCAGACTTACCGGTATCACCCATTTTGCTCTCTACATTCTTTAATGCTGCGTAAAAGATTTCGTATGATGTATTCTTCTTGCCATCATACATCAGATGATTCACGAATTTTGAGACCTTTTGGTCGTTGAAGACTGGATCTGGCAAGATCACTCTCTTCTTTGGTTTTGCTTTTCTCATAATTTTTTTTCAATTAAAACTGGTTGTTGTTTTTGCTTGCTTCAATTTCTCACATGAAATTTACTCAACCTCTGTAACAATACCAGCAAAACTCTTTTTTTTACAATTGTATGGTTTTACAGCTTTTAAGCCTTATTCCATTTCGCGGCTTTCCTTCCTCACCCTAACAATTCGGACTTCGAACATCTTCGGTTTGTCGTCGGTTAAGCCTTCTTGATAAAAACTTGTTTTCTTTAAAGACTGGGGCTTACTTCTTTGGACGTTTAGCTCCATACTTTGAACGACGCTGTGTACGACCTTCTACACCAGCAGTATCCAATGTACCGCGAACAATGTGATAACGTACACCTGGGAGGTCCTTAACACGACCACCACGAACTAACACGATTGAGTGTTCCTGCAAATTGTGACCTTCTCCAGGGATGTAAGAGTTTACTTCCTTCTGGTTGGTCAGTCTGACACGGGCGACTTTTCTCATCGCCGAATTTGGCTTCTTAGGAGTTGTGGTATAGACACGTACGCAAACACCGCGACGCTGTGGACAACTGTCCAAAGCAGGTGACTTACTTTTCTCTACCAACACCTTTCTGCCTTTTCTTACTAATTGTTGAATAGTAGGCATTGTAATTAATTTTTTTGTTTATATTTAATGTTATAATAATACGTCTTAAATACGCGTTGCGCGCTTTTGGGCTGCAAAGGTACAAAAATTTCCTCACCTAATACAAAAATATAGGCGAAAAATTGAATTTTAAAACTATTTTGAGATTATTTAAGAATAATTAACTTAAATAACTGCGATAAAAAAGAAGAAGCTTAAAAAAAAGCCCCTTCTTATGGTCTTGCAAATTACTTGCCAACAGACCGCATTTTCAAAACTCATCTGAAGAATTACTTCTTCTGAACCTTTGCGTAACGGCTCAAGAATTTATCTACACGACCGGCTGTATCGACAAGCTTACTCTTACCTGTATAGAACGGGTGAGAACTACTTGAAATTTCCACTTTGATGAGAGGATAAGTCTCACCTTCAAATTCAATTGTTTCCTTACTGTTGCATGTTGATTTTGTAAGGAACATATCGCCATTACTCATATCTTTGAATACCACTGGGCGATAGTTTTCTGGATGAAGTCCTTTTTTCATAATTTTTTCTTTTTCTACTTAGGATGATACCAAGTTACTTTTTTACTTTTCAAAATCGGGCTGCAAAGGTAATAAAAAGGTTCAATGTTCAAGATTCATAGTTTAAGGTTTTATGTTTTTTTAACATTTTTCCATACCCATTTTTGTTTTCGTCACGTTTTTGTTTCCGTTTTCGTCTTCGTTTCTTACTTTTGCTACATGAAACGATTTATTTTTACATTAGCGCTCCTATGCTACATATTCTGCAGTTCAGCCACAGAGGTAATGAGTCCCGACAAGAGACTCTCAGTAAATATTGAAATCCTGAACGGCAAGCCTGTCTATTCTGTCACATACGACAAGTTGCCTGTCATCCTCAACTCACCGTTAGGCTTCCTGTCAAACGAAGGTAACTTTAGCAGCGATATGACTTTTGTCAATGCTAAAACATCTGCCTACACTGACAACTACACACTTTACCAATGCAAGGCAGAGCAAATCAATTACACAGCCAACGTACTGACCTTCAGTATAAAAAACAATCAATCTCAGCAGATTGACATTGTTTTCCATGTAAGCAACAACGACATAGCTTTCCGCTATGAGTTGCCGCGCATCAACGACCGGAGCAGCATCCGCATCGAAAGAGAAGAGACTGGTTTCCGCTTCCCCGACAGCACATCCACTTTCCTCACTCCACAAAGCTTTGCCATGATTGGTTGGAAACGTTCAAAACCAAGTTATGAGGAGGGTTATGGCTACGATGAACCTATGTCTAAAAAATCTGGTTACGGCAAAGGTTACACCTTCCCTTGCCTATTCAAAATCCGTGACGCACAGGGAGAACCATTAGCCTGGGCGCTTGTAAGCGAAACTGGAGTCGATAGCCGTTACTGCGGCTGCCGTTTGAGCGACTGCAAGGAAGGCAACCTCTATACGGTAGAGTTCCCTATGCCTGAAGAGAACAATGGCAACGGAACAGTAGCCCCCGCATTTGCACTTCCTGGTTCTACACCTTGGCGCACAATTACAATCGGTACTTCTCTAAAGCCAATCGTCGAAACCACTGCACCATGGAACACCGTCAAGGAGCACTACCCTATCTGCCCAGAATTGGCAAATGGCAAAGCCTACGGCAAAAGCACGTGGAGCTGGATTGTGTGGCAGGATGCAAGCATGAACTGGAACGATCAGGTCGCTTTCATCAATCTTGCACAGCAACTGAACTACAAATACATCCTCATCGATGCAGGATGGGATCAGAATATCGGCTACGACAAGATGGAAGAACTTGTCAGATTAGCCCATAGCAAAAACGTTGACGTATTTCTCTGGTGGAGCAGTTCTGGCTATTGGAACGACATTCAGCAATCTCCTATCAACTGCATGGACAATTCCATCATCAGAAAGGAAAAAATGCGATGGATGAAACGCATCGGCGTAAAAGGCATCAAGGTGGATTTCTGGGGAGGCGACAAGCAGGAAACCATACGCCTCTACGAAGAATTGTTCAGCGATGCCAACGACAACGGACTGATGGTCATCGTGCATGGCTGCACACTTCCACGCGGATGGGAACGCATGTATCCTAATTATTCTGGTAGCGAAGCCGTACTGGCATCCGAAAACATGGTATTCAACCAAAACGCATGCGACGAGGAAGCACGTGCCACAGCCACACATCCTTTCATTCGCAACACCGTAGGTTGTATGGAATGGGGAGGTTCTTTCCTCAACCGCCATCTGGGCAGAGGAAACCACAGAGGTAATCTCCGCAAGACTACCGACTGCCACGAAATGGCTCAAGCCATTCTCTTCCAGAACCCAATACAGAATTTTGCCGTCACACCTGAAAACCTTCAGCCATTCGACCAAGGCGGTGCACCTGAAGTGAGCATCGACTTCATGAAGTCCGTACCAACCACTTGGAAAAAATCGCTCTTCATTGATGGCTATCCAGGCAAATACGTTGTGCTTGCCCGTCAGAATGCCGACAAATGGTACATTGCAGGCACCAATGCAGAAGCCGAGGACAAAACACTCCAACTTGATTTAAGCGAAATCATCGAACCAGGTCAGACCGTCACA
>JAZLEX010000128.1:0-2764 GCA_045615485.1 Prevotella sp. | reverse complement strand
ACAAAACTTGACGGTACGGATGCCAATGGCACGAAATACATCACAAACTTGCTGTTGCCTTATTTCACCAATGACTTTGAAACCTCTGGCACTTATCCCCAGAGCAAAGAAGAGGCTGCTACGGAAAAAGCGTATAATGTAGCAGGACAAGGAGAATGGATTTACAAGAATGCCTACAAGGGCACTAATGAGGCTTACATCCCTGATGCCTCTGCTCATGACTTGCGTATGCTGAAGAAGACATCGTGGGTGATTACGCCTGTCTTATCACAAGGTGTTGTGCAATTGAGTTTTGATGAAGGACGCACAGGTCGCGAACTCGTGGTTTATGCTTCAAAGGATGCGGGGGCAACATGGTATCAGGTGAAATTGGTTGAAACGCAAAAGACAAACGTGATTGTGTTGCAGGACAAGTCGGTGAACAGAATTAAAATTGCAAACGAAGATGGTAGCGATGCCGATGTGGATAATATTTCAGTCACGGCATTTCCAGAAGGAACTCCTGCCACCGTGACTACAGGCAACGCTACAGCAATAACAGCATCGACTGCAAATGTTACAGGAACGGTGGTGAATGCTGGTGATAAGGAAATCATGGAAAAAGGTTTTTGCTGGAACACAGCAGGCGAACCTACTCTTTTGGATAATAAGGTTGTGATTGAGGGTGACGGTTTCAGTGGGATGTTGTCAGGATTGAAAGCCAATACAAAGGTCTATTTTCGTGCATACGCACTTTCGCTTGCTGGAGTGGGCTATGGCGAAACGAAATCTTTCTATACGCTGCCTCCGACAGTATGTAAATTGACGACCAATGACGTGGTGCGTGACGATGAACGTAGTGATGAAACACGAATCTGTGTTCGCACAGGTGGTGTGCTGACCGACATGGGTGGAGCCGACCTTTTAGAGACTGGCGTGTGCTGGTCGGAAAGTGAGAATCCAACCGTTGCCGATTCAAAACAGAAAGCATATCCAGAAGGAATGGGATTCTCGGTATTTGTTTATCTCCAACCAGAAAAGACTTATCATTTCCGTGCCTTCGCAACCAATGAGGCAGGAACGAGCTATGGCGAAGAAAAGATTTTTGTGGCAGGCGAGATAGTGGTACCTACATACGATCATCATGTCTATTGGGTAGATGAAAATGGAGACGATGCCACAGCAGATGGCAGCAGGGAAAAACCATTCTATCATCTTGATAAGGTGGTGACTCTTGTGAATCCTGGTGATACAATTTATATGAATGCTGGAACGTATAAGTATAGTCAACGCATAAACATCAGCAAATCAGGCAAGAAAGATTCGGGCTATATTTCGCTGTTTGCAAAAGGCGGAAGGGCAAAGCTTGATTTTTCGGCAATGTCTTACGATGCCGATAATCAGGGTATGAGAATCAGCGCAAGTTACTGGCACATTTATGGGCTCGACATTTTCGGTTGTGGAGATAATGGAGTGCTGATTGAACGCAATAAGCCGTCGGGCGGTGTTTATAAAGATGTAAAAGATAGTGTTGACCAGGCTCATGACAATATTGTTGAAAATTGCAGCTTCTATCGATGCGGAGATACAGGACTCCAAATCAAGAATCTTGGTATGAACAACCGCATTATAAACTGCGACTCATATTTCAACCGTGATGACAGCGATGGCGATGCTGATGGTTTTGCTGTGAAATTGTCGCATGGTGATGGAAACTATTTCTATGGCTGTAGGGCATGGAATAATTCCGATGACGGCTGGGATGGCTTTATTCGTCAGGAAGGTGGTTTTCCAGATGACATCACAACGACTTTGGAAAACTGCTGGGCTTTCTCCAATGGTTACTTAGAAGACGGCTCACAGGGCAAAGGCAATGGCAACGGCTTCAAGATGGGGTCGGACGAAGGACGCAACAATATGATTTTCAATCGCTGTTTAGCTTTCAACAACCTGCAGAAGAATTTTGACCAGAATCACAACACGGGAAACATGATACTGAACAACTGTTCTTCATATTCGCCTGTGCTGACGAGCAACAAGAGCCATTACACCTATCGCATTGATGAACCATTGGCAGCAAACCACGAGGCTGTGCTCCACAATTGTGTCTGCATTAGTGACGGCATAACGGACAGGAACAAGTCGGCATACGCTGTATATTCGCTCGGAGACTTTGTGAAGCTGGTTTCATCCGACATAAACACTCTGCCAAATGACTATAAGAGTATTGATTTTTCAGATGCTACAGCACCAAGACAAGCCGATGGCACACTTCCTGAAATTGCCTTCATGCACATCAAGGATGGGAATATGAAACTTATTGATGCTGGTACGGAAGTAATACCGTATGCAGGAGAGAGCCGTTTTGCAAAGGGGATAACCTATAATGGGACAGCACCTGATTTGGGCTGTTTCGAGATGGGCGGAACTCCAACTTCAATAGGGAAAATCGAATCTGCACTTGCTGGTGGGCATAAAATAAGCGTGATGCAATGTCAAGGTGGATTGGTGCTTGTGACTGTTCCGTCGGAAACTACCATGCAGACAACACTTTGTGCTTATAGTGCCGATGGAAGGCAATTGGGCAGAAAAGAATTCTATGGCAACAGTACAGCAGTTTATCTGCCTGCTGGACAGAAAATTGTAGTGCTTAAAGCGGATAATGCAAAATTTCATGATAGCATAAAAATCCTGATGAAATGAAAGAAATAATGACATTTTTGAAAGACCTTCGGGCTAACAACAACCGAGAATGGTTTTTAGAGCATAAACAGCAATATCTTGA
>JAZLEX010000127.1:0-2969 GCA_045615485.1 Prevotella sp. | reverse complement strand
TTGTAATGTCGTTCACGTTTATTACACCGTCACAATTGGCATCAGCATTCTTTTCATTCCATGAATCTGCTTTTCCGTTCAAGATGTAGGTTGCAATTGTCGTAATGTCGTTCACGTTGACAAAACCATCATTATTTGCATCTCCCAAAAGAACATCAGAATCACTTGCACCAAAGAGATAAATATCTGTGATGTATGCTGAACTGCCGCCAAGGACTTGCTTTACACGTACAAACACTTCATCTGTGCCATTGTAAACTCTTTCAACTCTTGTCCAGTTTCTACCAACATTAGGGCTCTTAATACTATCAACTGCCACCCAGCCATTTACATCTGTTGTGTCCTTTGAAACAGCTATTTCAAATGTATGCTGAGACACGGTAGGAGAATCATCTGATGGCTTCTGACCATTTCCGAGTACAACGAAGATATTGAATGGACCTTTGAAAGGTCTGATTGTTTCGATGCTTGCATTTGCAGATTCACCGTCTTTTTTACCACCAAACTGAATACTGCCGCTTGTAATCAATTTGTCAGAGTTGTCAAGGTCGTCAACTTTCCATGCATTGTAAGCTGCTGAGTTGGCAAGGTCGTAGGTCACACTCATCTTTAGCCAGTCCATCACCTGTCCGTAAGATTTCAGTTGCCAGTCAAGATTCATACTGTCTGCAACTTCCACTCCTTCTGCGGTATTTACTCCTTGAGTTTCTGGGTCAAGAGGAATAGTAATGATTTCTCCAGTTTCAGGATCAACATCTTCCTGATACATGCTGCGAGCAGTTTTTCTCCAAGAGAAATAATAGTTTGTTGATGTGCTGCCTGCATTCCAGTCGGCAGAACTACAATTCATGTGTGTGATTACATTGCGACGTGGTTTGCTTACAGGCAGAATAGTTTCCTGTTTTGCTTCTGATGTTGCCCGCATATTACTTACTGTAAACGCATAAATCTGCTTTGAGTCAGGATTATTATATATCTGTATAGGTTCTGTATATACAGATGACACAGCAACATCTCTGTCGCCTGTGTAATTATAATAGATTGCAATTTCTTCCCCTTCTCTTGGTTCGATGCTATGAGAAATTTCAATATCAACTGCCACGCCATTATCTCTTTCACGCATGCTGATAACAGGCATATCCAACTGATCGAGCATCACAACATCTGCCGAAACCACTTCGCTCAATTCATAGCCTTCACCAAGTGCTACTACCTTGATAGTACAATCCTCTGTCAGAACGATAGGTTCTTTATAAAGCATGCTTTCTGGTGTAGGGTCGCTTCCGTCTGTTGTATAATATATTGCAGCTTTTGCAATCTTATCAACTATGGTTACTGTAGCATTACGATTACCATTCTCTATTGTAATTTCAGGAGCTGGTGTCGGACTAATCTTTGACTTTGAGCCAGCTGCTGCTGTTATAACATTTGAGAATATTGGTTCGGTTCCTTCTGGTACATCTGCCAATGCTTCCGCATTATATGGCATATAGTAGTATGCATTGTGATTAGTGTTATGGCTATGGAAAAGAACTGCACTTGGAGTTTCGTCACCTTCTTCTTTATAGTCAACAGCATAAACATCATCATCGGCAAAATTGCCTTGAAGGGCAACTCCAACAGGCATAGCTTCGCCATTAGTTACTGAGAACATGCGTTTGTCCTCTTCTTCGGTAATTTCAATACCTGCGAACAGTATAGCATTCTCTTGCTTAATTTCAGCAAGCTCCGTCGAGGATTCTGTAACCACTCCATAACCCCATGCTTCATAAAGGTCGGATGAGAAGTTTACAACAGGCTGCCATGGAAGTTGTGTTTTCAAGAATTCAGCATAATCTACACCAATGGCAGGGTCAATAACAACACAATCATAATCACGTAGTGACAATGTAGTTAAATCGGTTATACTGAGGTCAATAGGTGTTGCTGTATAATATTCGAGTGATGAAAGTCTGTCTTTTAACCCAGCTGTTTGAGTTGCGTTATAGAGATATGCAATTGGAGTCTTTGTATCGTCGGACTCAATTGTAATGAAACTGATGTGGCATCCTTTTGATGCTACAAGTTTAGCTTCAGTTTTCACGCCATCACCTGCTGGGATAGTCCAAGTTATCTCTGCGTAAGTTTTTACTTTTACAGCAGCCTCGTCATCGGCAGTAACTACTGCACCATCAATATACAAATCAAAACCACGAGCCTCACTTGGCTTGTGTGATTCCACACCGATTGTCAGTTTTGTTCCTCTTCTGACATCTGGCGCTGAAATTGTATCGCCAGCACTGAAAATCCAAATATATGCGGGTGCATTGTATGGTCCCCATGCATTAGCATCTGTCGTTGTCTGCATGTTCCAGACAAGTCCGAGTGCAGGTGAAGAACCTTTGCATGAAAATCTCAGCCCTCTTAATTCAGGAATTTCGATTCCATTAACAAGTACTGGAGCATAAGTCTGTGAACCTACCTTGAAGTAGCATCCATCAACACCTTCTCCACAACCGCCACTTTTTTCCACTGTGCGCCATTCTGCATTATCATCTACAGTTGAGACGGCTACAGATTTAAGCATGTTGAGAGTTGCTTCACTCCAATTAGTGAAGTTCCAAGTTTTTGCATTTGTTGTAATAACAACGCAAAATACAACGATTAAAACAAAAAACCTCTTCATAGTAAAATAATATTAGTATAATTTGAAATGTATTCTATGATGCATAATCAATTAACAACTATTTCAGTATCATTTCCGCAACAGTTGTAATATCGTTCACGTTTATTACACCGTCACAATTGGCATCAGCATTCTTTTCATTCCATGAATCTGCTCTTCCGTTCAAGATGTAGGTTGCAATTGTCGTAATGTCGTTCACGTTTACACTACCATCATTATTGGCATCTCCCAAAAGAACATCAGAATCATTTGCACCAAAGAGATAAATATCTGTGATGTATGCTGAACTGCCGCCAAGGACTTG
>JAZLEX010000126.1:0-2803 GCA_045615485.1 Prevotella sp. | reverse complement strand
GATAGGTTATAAGGTTTTAAGGTCTTAAGGTTATAAGGTTGAGATTACCCTCATTAAGTCAAAGGTAACTAAACCTCAAAAACCTAACAACCTAATAACCTCAAAACCTAAAACTTGAGCACATGCGAAAGTTGAATATTTCTTATAGAAAGAAAGAGAAATTCACTGACCCATAGGAACGGTGCTCGGCGAAGTGTGGATTTTGGCTGAAATCATACTCCTTGCCATGCTCCAAAACGAATAATCCACCTTCTTTCAACAACTGACGATTGAAAATTTCATCAGGAATAGTGTCAAGTTTTTCAAGTTTGTAGGGTGGGTCGGCAAAGATAAAATCAAAATTCATCTTGCAGCTTTTCAGAAAGCGAAACACATCACCACGTATCGGTACGCAGTTTGAAGCATTGATTTTCTGCAGACATTGCATGATGAATCTGTGATGGTCTCTGTCTGCCTCTACGCTTATTACCTGCTGACATCCTCGTGAGAGCAGTTCCAACGATATGCTGCCAGTCCCAGAAAACAAATCCAATGCTGTGGCTTTGTCGAAATCTATGTATTGCCGAACCACGTTGAAGAGGTTTTCTTTTGCAAAGTCGGTAGTAGGACGTGCCTTGAATGTTTTTGGAACATCAAAACTACGTCCCTTGTATATTCCTGTAATTATTCTCATCAGAATGTTCCTTTAAGGCTACTGATTATCAGAATCAACAGCAAGATGATGATGGCAATAAGCCCAATATTAATCCATTTCTTCATATTGGTGTCAGTTCTGGAGTTAAGGAGTTAAGAAGTTAAGGAGTTAAGACATTAGCCTTGCGTCAGTGTCAGCGCCAGTGTCAGCGTCATCTACAGAGCCGCCAGTCCACCGAGGGCGGTTTCCTTGTAAAGGCTTGGGATGTCCTTGCCTGTGCGTCGCATGGTGTCAACAACCTTGTCGAAAGAGATTATGTGCTTGCCGTCGCTCAATAAGGCATAGAGACTCACATCTAATGCTCGCAGGGCAGCAATAGGGTTGCGCTCAATGCAAGGAATTTGCACAAGTCCGCAGATTGGGTCGCAGGTGAGTCCGAGATTATGCTCCATAGCCATTTCTGCTGCACACTCAATTTGCTGAGGCGAACCGCCAAACAATTGATTTACGGCTGTGGCTGCCATGACGCAGGCAGTACCTATTTCTGCTTGGCATCCTGCTTCAGCCCCTGAAATGGAAGCATTTGTCTTCACCACGTTGCCAAACAGTCCTGCAGTGGCAAGTGCTTTCAGAATGTCTCCGTCAGAAAAATTATGATTCTTCTTCATGTGGAACAACACGGCAGGAACAACTCCGCACGAGCCGCATGTAGGGGCAGTAACAACCTTTGCACCACGGGCATTCTGCTCTGATACGGCAAGGGCGTATGAGGTTACTAATGCTCGCGTCTGGAGCGATGGCTTATAACTGGAGGCACGGACATAGTATTGCTTTGCCTTGCTTCTGAGTTTTAATCCACCAGGGAGAATCTTGTCATTCTCCAATCCGTCTTTTACACTTTGTTGCATCTGCTCCCATACACCTGCAAGATAGTCCCAAATATCGTTGTCTTCATGATATTCAACATATTCCCAAAACGACAATCCTTCTTTTTCAATGAATTCCTGTATTTCTGTCATTGAATTGCGCCGATAAACAGGGGTGCTGTTTTTTATGGCTAATCTGTTGTAGCCATCGGCAGGATCTTCTCCGAGTGAGCCACCGCCTACGCTATAGACAGTCCAGTCGTCGGTTACCTTGCCAGAAGCATCTAATGCCTCGAACATAATCCCATTGGTATGAAAATCCTTTACAATATCAGCACGCCATACAATTTCGACTGGGATAGGGGCGATGGTGTTTATTATTGCCAAATCAGTCATGTGACCTTTGCCCGTTGCGGCAAGACTACCGTAAAGCGTAATCCGAATCGACGCAGCATCAGGGTTCTTACTCTTGAAAATCTCAGCAGCCTTGTAAGGTCCGATTGTGTGACTGCTCGACGGACCATAACCGATTTTGTATAGTTCTTTTATACTATCCATTTGCTTCCTGTCTTATTGTTTGCGATGCAAAGTTAGAAAAAACTGCATCAATGAATTAAAAATTAAAAATTAATGACTAATAATTATGTTTTTTTAATAAAAAATATTAAAAACCTCTAAGCTCTAATCTCTAACCTCTAACCTTTTTCTTACTTTTGCAGCGAAAACATCAAGAGCAGGTTAAATCTGCACCAACCGAGCAAGCAGCGAGATCTGCAAGAAAAAAACTTGTTTTATTTCTTGAAGACGAGTCGCGTCCGAGGAAGACGAAATCAACCTTATTATGACAGCCACGGTGGTCAAATTACGATGTGGAATTTTATTATTAATTCAAAAAAATGTCATTATGGAAAAATTATTTTCAGACTTCGCTGCACAGTTTGCAGCCGCTTCCCTCAATTCATTAGTTGATTCATTTAATAGTCAGGTGGGAAATCATGCCTGGACATCTGCCCGTGCTGCCCACAATCAGGCTCTGATTGCAGAACTGTTGGGGGTCAGTGGAAAAATACTGGGGGAGCATTGATGCTCGCAGGTAGTTTATCACAAAAACCAAGTTAAACCCTCATTCATAGAATGGAGCCTTTGGCTCTTGAACAATGAATTGACTTTGTCTTCACAAGCAAGCTTGCAAGACAAAGTCAATTCATTATTCATTAATCCGAGATTAACTTTATTCTATGAATGAGCGATAAACCGGCTGCTTTCAGCAGCAATAAACAAACTGTTGCACCATATATACATA
>JAZLEX010000125.1:0-22742 GCA_045615485.1 Prevotella sp. | reverse complement strand
ACTACGTTGTGCTTCGCATCCCTTCGGGACTCCCTTACGGTCGCGACTAGCCTTCGGCAAGTTCCTCGAAATCCTAAAGAAAATCATGATAAAAATCCGTAAAACCGCAAAACCGTAAAACCGCAAAACCGATAAGTGAGCAAGCTGAAAGCTTGCGGAACTTGAATAGTTTACCTTTAGTTGATATGCAGATTGAGGTCTATGCCAAATTGTGATGGTTTGCCGCGTTGAGCAAATCCTCTGTCCATGCTTTCAAAATAGAAACTGTCGTAACCAGTATTAGTGATATTTCTGCCCCATAGGGTAATAGTTATCGGTTTGAAATCAAACCGAATGTGAGCACCGAATGTGGAATAGAAATCCTGATAAGTGTTGTTGCTTTCTGTCCAATATATTCTGCCAGCAGCATTATAATCTATGCCGAAAGAAAATTGTTCAATATTTGCAAAGGTCTTGTATTTGCCCAGATTGACTGGTATTTCTATTGCTACATTGATAGTGTGCATTGGGACAAACGGCACGTAATTGTCGTTGTAGTCGTTTTCTCCATCATCGTATTCCTTGAATTTGGCATTTGTATATCCATAGGCAAGTTTAAGGATTTTTCCAAGTTGAAAACTTGTTTCCAATCCGAAACTACGGCTCTTGCCTGCATTGACCATCATTCTGCCCAATCCACTTTCAGCAAAACGTGACAACTGCTGGTCGCGAGTGTCAATATAGAACAAGGAGAAATCGAGCGATAACGGCTGAAGTTTCACGCCTAATTCATAGTTCCATGAATATTCTGGCTTATAGATTACATTATCAATATTTATCGGTGTTTTCATTTTGTCGATGTCAACAAACCTGCTCATCATACCCTTGCTGGCGTCATTGATTTGGTCGATCATCTGATTTTTCATTTCACTTTGAACAAAATCGGAAAACATCTGTATATTATAGCCTCCGCTACGACTGCCACGTGAGACTGTGGCGTAAGCGAAACTGTTTTTGAACTTATATTTCAGATAGAATCTTGGTAGAATGTCTGTATATACATCTTTCAGTTCGCCTAAAAATGAAAGATTAGTGTTCAATGGGTATTTTAAACCGTAATCCTGCAGGGCGAAAGTGTAGTCAAGACCTGTGGCAGTAGAATAGTTGAGTTTGAGAAACTCTCTCTGTATTCGTGTACCGAAGCTGAATTCAAAATCACCAAAATTAATGATGTTGCGATGAAAGGCTGCAACATTCCAGACAGGAGTTTTCATCTTGCCGGAAATGTCAAATTCCTGATTGTCAATTATCATGCCCATACGCGGCATTTTGGGATTTTGTTCTCTAATGCCAGAAAAAATGGTGTTCAGCTTGTCTTCAATCAATGAGGTGATGCCCTCATGCTTGAATGATACTGGAGCATTAGTGTTGAGCGACTGGTACATACCATACAAACCAAACATCGGGTTCCATATAAATTTCTTACCAATGCGAATTTTGCCTTTAAGTATCAATTCTTGCGAAACGGTATTTATCTTTTGTTTTTGTTCGAGAGTGAATATGTCGGGCAAGATGAAATCCTGGTCAAGAAACATGCGGTCGTTAAGGTTCTGATAGCCAGTAATGGAATTAAGTACAAACTTGCCGAACTGATATTTTAGATTCACGCCCGAATTAAACAAGCCCCTGCGATAATTGTGCTCACGATTATTTGAAATTTTACCGATTAAATCGATATATTCCGATGATTCTTTACCATTGACTTGCTCTTTTAAATAATAAGGATAAGCACCTTCATCGCTATAGTCATAGCTTGCGGAAAAGTCCAGTTTCAGCTTTGTTGATGGTAGCCATACGGCTCTTATTCTGCCTCCGCCAGCTTGGAGATAATCAACCTTTTTATCAGTAATATCATTACGGAAAAAGCCATCACTACCTTCGTAATGGCCTCCTATGGAAAAAGCAAATCTATTATTCAGTTTATGATAGTGTGCAACTGAAATGCTGCGATGCTGCTCACGTGTGGCATATCCGAGTTTTATGTCTGTGCCCTGATATGAAAGAGGGCTTTTTGTATAAATCTTCACCAATCCAGCCATAGTGTTTCTGCCATATAGTGCACCTTGCGGACCGCGCAGAATATCTATTCTGTCAATATCATAGAATTTGAAGTCGAAAGCACTTTTATCTACGTAAGGAATATCATCAACATAAAGTCCGACAGACGGATTATTGATTCTGGAGCCAATACCTCTTATATAAACTGCACTTGTTAGTCGGCTACCATAATCTGGCATGTAGAAATTGGGTACACTGGTTCCCATGTCTTTTAATGAGGTGATATGATGGTTTTCCATATCCTGTTGTTCAATCAAAGTCACTGAAGCTGGTTGCAGCTTCATCGTGCCGACTTCCTTCATGGAAGACACAACCTCGACTTCGTCCAAACGTACAACATGGGTTGAATCCTGAGCATATACTATTGTTGTGGTGCAAGCACAAAGCATAGCAGTTATCCAGTAAAATACAAATAATTTGCTACTCATCTAATAATTTACAGATTTACAGATTTACGGATTTATTTACGGATTTAGGGATTTTTTGAATCAGTGTCAGAGTCAGAGTCAGAGTCAGTGTCAGAGTCACACTCTTGAATAAGGGTGTAGCATAAAAAACAGCCTCTGACGAGGCTGGCTTTCTGTTGGGGTACCCGGGCTCGAACCAGGAATGACAGGACCAGAATCTGTAGTGTTACCATTACACCATACCCCATCGTTTTTTAATTGCGGCTGCAAAGGTAGAAAAAAAATCCAAGCCAAATGCATAATCTGCGGTTAATAGTCGTTTTTTTTGTATTTTTTAACAATAATTACACTTAACAATTGAATGAAACATTAAAAAATCATAAAACCTCTAACCCCTAACCTCTAACCTCTAACCTTTTTTATTACCTTTGCAACATAAAATATTATTTTAATGAGCAAAAAAGTAAATATAGTAGAAACTATTACGAGAGGAATCCAAGAAAAGAAAGGTACTGGAATAGCAATTGTTGACATGCGGAAGATTGAAGGTGCCATCTGTAATTATTTCATAATATGCCAGGGTGGTTCGCCTCAGCAGGTTGAAGCTATTACTGAATCGGTGGGTGATTTCGCACGTGCTGTTGGTGAAAAACCCGTCCACGTCATAGGGTTGGAACATGCACAATGGGTGGCAATGGACTATACCGACGTTATTGTGCATATTTTTCTGCCAGAAGTGCGGGAATACTATGATTTGGAACATCTTTGGGAGGATGCAAAAATAAAGAGAATAAAAGATGAAGACTGATAACTAAATCGCAAAAGATAATGGATAATAAAAATAACAATTTACAAAATGGGGACAAAAACCATGGGCCTAAATTCAACCTCAGTTGGATTTATGCCATAATTGTGGCTGTGCTCATCGGCTTATGGTTTAATAGTGAAAGCCAAGGAGGTAAAGGCAAACAAAAAACTGCAGATTATTCCGATTTTAAAGTATACGTAGATAAGGGCTATGCATCAAAAGTTGTAATAAACAATGATGACAAAAAGCTCAGAATGTATGTGAAATCTGAAAATGTGCGCGACATATTTAAGCAAAGTGCAAAACAAATAGGTCCCGACCCATTTGTCAGCGTTGAATTTGGCAGTGCTGATAAAGTGGAAACATTCCTCAATAATGCAACAAAAAAAGGTGTGTTCAACGGAAAAATAAGTTATGAGAGTTCCAAGAATAGTTTGCTTTGGGATATTTTCGTTGGTATCGGACCGATATTATTGTTTTTTGCAATTTGGATCTTCCTGATGCGCAGGTTCAGTGGTGGTGGAGGTGGTGTTTTCTCTGTCGGCAAAAGCAAAGCAAAGATGTACGACAAGAGCAACAATGCCAAAGTAACATTCAAGGATGTTGCAGGACAGGCTGAAGCCAAACAGGAAGTGCAAGAGATTGTTGATTTTCTGAAAAATCCTAAGAAATACACCGATCTTGGTGGTAAGATTCCAAAGGGAGCATTGTTGGTAGGTCCTCCAGGAACAGGTAAGACTCTTATGGCAAAAGCTGTAGCAGGCGAAGCCGACGTTCCATTCTTCTCAATGAGTGGTTCGGACTTTGTCGAGATGTTTGTCGGTGTTGGTGCTTCAAGAGTGCGCGACCTTTTCCATCAGGCTAAAGAAAAATCACCGTGCATTATTTTTATCGACGAGATAGATGCCATTGGTCGTGCCCGCAGCAAAAATCCATCTATGGGTGGTAATGACGAAAGAGAAAACACACTCAACCAGTTGTTGACCGAAATGGACGGATTTGGAACAAACAGCGGAGTGATAATACTGGCAGCCACAAACCGTGCCGACATGCTCGATAAAGCATTACTGCGTGCAGGACGTTTTGACCGTCAGATACATGTTGACTTGCCAGATTTGAACGAGAGAAAGGAAGTGTTTCAAGTGCATCTGAAACCTATTAAGATAGACCCATCAGTAGATATTGATTTGTTGGCACGCCAGACTCCAGGTTTCTCTGGTGCTGACATTGCCAATGTCTGCAATGAGGCTGCCCTAATAGCAGCACGACATGACAAGAAGACGGTAACAAAACAGGATTTCTTAGATGCTGTTGACCGTATTATCGGTGGTTTGGAGAAAAAGACTAAGGTCATGACCGCTGACGAAAAGCGAGCAATTGCACTACATGAGGCAGGACATGCTACTTTGTCATGGTTTCTTGAATATGCCGATCCTCTTATCAAGGTGACGATTGTTCCTCGCGGAAATGCACTCGGAGCAGCATGGTATCTGCCAGAGGAACGACAGATTACGACCAAAGAGCAGATGCTGGATGAAGTCTGTTCGCTGTTGGGCGGTCGTGCTGCCGAAGAACTCTTTATGGGACATATTTCCACTGGAGCAATGAACGACCTTGAGCGTGCAACAAAACAGGTCTATGCAATGGTTGCGTATGCAGGCATGAGTGAAAAACTACCTAATTTATGCTATTATAACAATCAGGAGTACGCATTCCAAAAGCCATACTCAGACGCGACAGCCGAACTCATCGATCAGGAGGTCAAGTCGATGATAGCAGAGCAGTATGAAAGAGCCAAGAAAATGCTTATTGAACATAAGGACGGGCACAACGAATTGGCACAGGTACTGATTGACAGGGAAGTAATATTTGCCGAGGATGCAGAGCGCATTTTTGGTAAGCGTCCATTTGCTTCACGAACAGAAGAAATCCTCAAAAAGGATGATGAAGAAAACGATAACTCAAGTTTCGCAAGTTTTCAACTCGCTAAACTTGAACGGTTTTAGGTTTTTGGTTTTAGGTTTTCGGTTAATAACCCACAACCCATAACCCACAACCCATAACCCATAACCCACAACCCACAACCCACAACCATCAAGTTGAGCTTGCGAAACTTGAATAATATACATAAAAATGAAAAATTTGATTATCAGAAGCATAACGGGTATAATATATGTAGCAGCCATACTCTGCTCATTCCTGAATGCTGTTGCAATGATTTTATTGTTTGCAATTGTGACAGGCTTGGCAATATGGGAATATACGGGATTGGTGAACGAACATGATTGTAATGTGAATGTAAACCGTTTTATCAGTACTGTGGCTGGTATGTATTTTTTCCTTGCTGTCGCAGGATTTTGCAGTGAACTCACACCAACTACAGTTTTTATCCCTTATCTGATTACTGTAATCTATCTGCTTATTGCAGAATTGTATGCTAAGAATCCACAACCTGTCACCACATGGGCATACACCATGTTTTCACAGATGTGGATTGCTCTGCCGATTGCAACATTGAATATTCTGGCATTCACAGCAACAGACGATGGACCTGTTTTCTCCTGCATAATCCCATTGAGCATTTTTATTTTTCTATGGCTTAACGATACAGGTGCATATTGTTGCGGTTCACTTTTTGGTAAGCATAAACTGTTTCCACGTATCTCACCAAAGAAAAGTTGGGAAGGAAGCATAGGAGGCGCAGTATTGGTTGTCATTGCTGCAATTATAATAGGAATGGTGCTCGGTAAACATACCGAAATAAGTAATATGCTCAGTATTCCACAATGGATTGGGTTAGGTCTGGTTGTCGTAGTGTTTGGCACTTTTGGCGACCTTGTGGAATCTCTCTTCAAACGTACGCTCGGAATAAAAGACAGTGGCACCATCCTGCCTGGGCATGGTGGCATACTCGACCGTTTCGACTCAGCACTAATGGCATTTCCTGCAGCAGTCGTGTATCTATATACAATTTCTCTATAAATAAAAACCACAACCGACAACCATATTCTATGATTACAAGCGATCAGTTGAAAGACGTACTTGAACGTACAGAAGCACTTAACAGATATTTGAATATTGATGCTAAGAAGATGGAGTTTGAAGAAGAAAATCTTCGTACTCAAGACCCTCTTTTCTGGGAAGATGCCAAGGCAGCTGAGGAGCAGATGAAGAAGGTACGCTCAATCAAAAAATGGATCGACGGATATAATGAGGTACACACTTTGGCTGAGGAACTGCAACTGGCATTTGATTTTCATAAAGACGGATTGATTGAAGAACAGGAAATAGATGATGACTATCAAAAGGTTATTGCCTGCCTTGAAGCTATTGAACTGAAAAACATGCTCCGTCAGGAAGAAGACCCGATGGACTGTGTGCTGAAAATAAATAGTGGTGCAGGTGGTACAGAAAGTCAGGATTGGGCGCAGATGCTTATGCGAATGTATATGCGCTGGGCTGAAGCAAATAATTACAAATGCACAATCAGTAATCTTCAAGATGGTGATGAAGCTGGCATAAAGACTGTAACCATGGAAATAGAAGGCGAATATGCATACGGCTATCTGAAGAGTGAAAATGGTGTGCATCGCCTTGTGCGTGTATCACCATTCAATGCTCAAGGCAAGCGTATGACAAGTTTTGCCAGCGTATTCGTAACTCCTCTTGTTGATGATACAATAGAGATTTATGTCGATCCTGCAAGGGTGTCATGGGATTTGTTCCGCAGCGGTGGTGCTGGTGGACAGAATGTGAATAAGGTGGAAACTGGTGTGCGTCTGCGCTATCAGTATGTTGACCCTGACACAGGTGAAGAGGAAGAAATACTTATTGAGAATACAGAAAGCCGTAAGCAACTTGAAAACCGTAACAATGCCATGCGACTGCTCAAATCACAACTCTACGACCGCGAAATGAAAAAACGTCAGGAAGCAAAGGCAAAGATTGAGGCAAGCAAGAAGAAAATAGAATGGGGCAGTCAGATACGCAGTTATGTGTTCGACGATCGAAGGGTGAAAGATCATCGCACCAACTATCAGACAAGTGATGTTGACAGTGTGATGAATGGAAAAATCGACGGTTTTATAAAAGCATATTTAATGGAATTTCCAGAATAAATCTATTAACCAAACAACTGTTTAACTTAAAAATATTACATTATGAGCAACAAGGCAAATGCAAGGCGTAAAAAGCACGCTGAAAAAGTAGAGAAGCAAGGTAAGAATGTCGTTATGTGGATAATGGTGGGACTGATAATCCTTGCGCTTATCTATATGGTCACTTCTGTACTTGTATTCAATTAAATGCCACTGGAAATAGAACGCAAATTCCTTGTAAAAGGCGATTTTAAAAGTCAGGCATACAGCAGTACCCGAATCCAGCAGGGATATATTCTCAGTACAGGAGGGCGCACTGTACGTGTACGCATTCGTGATGATAAAGGGTATCTCACGATAAAGGGACCAGCAAAGGGATTTTCTCGTTATGAATGGGAGAAGGAAATCCCTCTCAACGAAGCCGAAGAACTGATGCTGTTATGCGAGTCAGGGATAATCGACAAGACTCGTTATCTTGTACGCAGCGGCAAGCATGTGTTTGAGGTTGATGAGTTTTATGGGGAGAATCAGGGGCTTGTAATGGCAGAAATAGAATTATCATCCGAAGATGAAGATTTTATCATTCCTGATTTCATCGGTAAGGAAGTCACTGGCGACAAGCGTTTCTACAATGGTCATCTGCGTCAATATCCTTTCAGTGTTTGGGGTGAATCTTTTTTGAAAGAAACAGAGCACCAATAAGTGCAGCCAGTACCACTCCTGTGGCATTAGCGGCGAAATCCAGCCATTCACCACTTCGTCTGCCTCCAGTGCAATAAGCCTGGAGTAGTTCTAATAGTGCACTCATTAGAATAGGGGTAATTATTGTAAACAGCACTATTTTCTGTTTGCATATTTTTTCGTGTTGCCGCAGATATTCTATCCAGATTGTCAGGCAGGTACCAGCATACATCACAAAGTGAGTCCACTTGTCGATGAATCTTACGTTTTCCAATCCTGTCTGCGGAAAAATAGGACAAAGAGAAAGTACCCAGATAAAGAGTATGTAAATACAACTCACTGGGTACTTTTTAAGATATAATAATAGTTTGCTCATTCAGATGTCAAACTATTTTGAGACTTCAATTTCTACCTTGCGCACAATCATCCATGAGCCGTCTGGAGTTTTTTCTGCATAGCCCTTAGAAACCAGTCCATAATTATTGGCATCCTTCAAAGAACAGCTGCCGACACTATTTATCGCACCGCTTATATAACTGAGGTATTGCACTCGTCTGAGTGAAATCAAATCAAACTCAGCCTTGCTGTTGTCAAAGATTTTTGCCTTGAACAGACAATCATCAGTTTCAAAGTCCTGATATGCCTGGAATATTGCCTTGCCTGTCTTCGGATCTTCTCCCATAAGTTTAAAATAGCCCTCGTTTGACTCTGGGAAATCAAGCCAGTTTATTGATGCTCCATTGTCGGTATTGGTAGTGAATACTGGTTGTGAGGTCGGATGAGCGTAAGGTTGTGAAGCAGGATGGATTTCATCGTCATCCATATCCCAAATGCTCCGTTCTTGATTGAACGATGATTTCTGAGCAGATTGTGGAGTGGCAATGGTTTCTGGCTCCGTTTCAGTTTTCACTTCAACTGCATCATCCTGCATATTCCAGCCAATTTTCACAGGTGCTTCACTTACAGGCACTTCGACTGGACTCAGCACAGGCTTTTCTGCTGGTTCTTGTGGTTCTGCAACTTCTACAATCTCAAGTACTGATTGAGCAGCTGGCTCATGTACTTCGACAACCGATGGCTTTGGGGATTCGGTATTTTTAAAACGATTGCTTTTCCCGAATTGTATAGAACTTAAAGCATCATTCTGATGCCCTCTGCTATGTGCTATTTCTGATTGAAGTGACGGTCTGCTTTCTGATTTTGCGGTTGGTTCCTCAACACTTCTATTAGGCTCTGCGGTCTGTCGAAGGGTGGACAGTGTTTCAAGTTTTGAATCCACCTCAGACTTCAGAGCATCTATTTCTGCAGATAATTTCTTCAAGCCACTCTCCAAATCATTCTGAAGTCCTGCTTTCAAATCGTTTGCCAGTTCGTTTTTCAGGTTTCCTTTTAAATCACGCTTCACCTCGTTCTTTATCTCTTCCACCTGTTTTTTCAGATTACCATTGTCTGGCGAAGCAGTTTTATAAGAAGAATTGCTCAATTGTTCTCTCAAATCATCAATCATGACTTTTCTGCGTCTCAGCACATTCTTGACTTTTGCATTATTCAAGACGACATAGATAACCAAAAGCAGCAGAGCGGCTGTAAGCAAAAGGTTCCAGAATAAATATCCATTAACCGTGTTGCCACCTTCATCGGCGACTGCCTCAGGAGTTTCAACCTTATCAACCAATTGATTATCTGTGCTTGCAGTTTCTATTTTGGCTTCATCCTTTTCTGGCTTTTCTTCCTTTTTAGGCTCTTCTTCTATTGCTGAATTGTCAGCTTCTTTTTCCACAACGTCAGGCTTTCCTTGAACAGTATTGAATCTGAAACTCTCTTTCCACTCAAATTTATATACTTTTCCAGGAGTAAGTTCAAGGTCAATATCAGAAGATTCTTTTATCGCAGCTTTTGTCTTTAATATCTGCTTTTCATCCTCTTTTACTACAAAGAAGCGTTTTTCACCATCCTTGGAATCACCGATTTTCACCTCGCTGAGATGGAATGACTTGTCAATACTGAAATTAGAATTTTTCTCAATTTTCTTTGTACCAATCAAGATATAATCCTTGTTGATTGTTACAGTCTGAGCAAAACAATTACCCGATGCGATAATTGCAATGATAACAAATAGTATTTTTTTCATGCGCATTTATTTTTTTTAATTTGCCGCGAAATTACAAAAAAAGTTTTGTGTTATGGTCAATAATTAATTTTTTTTAAAGTTTATTCAAATTTCGCAAGTTTTCGGCCGTATGCGGCAACCAATTGCCTGATATGAAGATTAAATGATTTTGTCTCTCCGTTTTCTGCAAGAAAATCGTCTAAATATCTGTGCATACGCCAACGCCAATAATGCCGTGGATTAGCAGGAATGTTTATGCGTTCCGACTGAGCATCAGGATGACGGAGTGTTTCGTTGATTGAAAGCCAGTCTTGAAGTGTCAGTATGCAGAGGTACGACGGCGATGCCAAATGGTCGCAGATAATCCGTTCACATATCCAAGCTGGAGCCTGTTGTGGGGCTTCACCTTCTAAATGCAACACCTGATTGTAGTAACGCTGTGCCCTTTGATGGTCTTCTTCCCACCAACCGCGCATAGATGGTGTATCGTGCGATGAAATAGTGCATACCGACATGGCTGGATTATCATTCGGATTGCCAAACTCCACTCCATATTGCTTTGGCATTGTCTGCATTTCGAGCGACAGGATATTAAGCTGCTTCATAACCCATGCCACACATTCTGGAATCATGCCCAAATCTTCACCGCAACACACCATAAGGTTGCCCGATGTCAGTATAGGCAATTTCTTCATTGCCTCATCATACCAGAACTGATTGTGACGATGATAGAAGAAATCCTCATACAGAGCATCAAACCTCCACCGTTCCTCTTCAGACAACTGCTGATAGGCTGGTTCCCTTTTTGCACCTATTCTTGGCACATATCCGCCATTCAAATGCAAAAACAATGGTTTTGCAGCTTGCATAGGTTCTTCCTTATATGGCAAGCATGGCGAAAAATAACCCTCCAATCCACTCTTGTGTTTCACGGGTATTGCCCAGATACGGAAAAATCCAAGTATATGATCAATGCGATAGGCAGAGAAATACTGTGACATGTTGGTCATACGGTTTTTCCACCATTGGTAATCATCCTTTGCCATTTCCTCCCAATTATAGGTTGGAAATCCCCAGTTCTGCCCATCATCGCAAAACGCATCAGGTGGAGCACCAGTACTCTCATCCATATTGAAAAATGAAGGATAGGCTGCCACTTCGGCACTATCACGGCTCACGCCAATAGGAATATCTCCCTTCAACATTATACCAAGCGATTTGGCATAATCGGAAACATCCTTTAATTGAAGATGCAGAATGTATTGAGTGAAGTAATACAGATTTTCGCCATAGTCGGCAAGAAATGAATAAACCACATTTTCCATCCTGTACTGTGCGTATGACTCTAACCAAAATGCGTTTTTCCCGAACCAATCCTTATAATCATCTGTAGCCAGAACAGAATTCCCCTCTTTTTCAAAAATCTTAGTAATAGCCTTGCGTTTCAGTTCATTAACCTGTTCATAGTCCAAAAAAGCCTCTTCCGATTCATTTTGTGCAAGACTGGTAGTTATTGGTGAAATTCCTGATTCCTGATTCTTCTCTGCGAATTGTCTCAAATCGAAATACATCGGATGCAGGGCAATAGTGGAAATACTATTATATGGATAGGAATCCTTCCATGTTCCAGTGTGGGTGGTGTCATTTATTGGCAATATCTGAATAGCCTTAAGTCCTAACCTATCTGCCCAACGGACAAGCATTTTCAAGTCACCGAAATCTCCGATGCCCTGACTTCCCCTACTGCGTAGAGAAAACACAGGAACGGCAATACCTGCAATACGCTGAGGTTCTGTCCAACTATCGTTAATGTCGTGATTTCCATTCACCACATGCGGCATACAAGCCTGCTCTATTCGCGTGATTTGTCCATCCCTAACCACGCAATAGCGATATTGAGTGCCATTGGGTAAATCTGCAGAACCAGTCCACGTCATACCATCAGCACACGAGAGCATTATCAATTCCTCATGTCCATCAGCCTTGATGGCAATATTCTCTCCCCAAACCGTATGATAGTTTATCTTGAAATTCATAACGCTGCAAAGATAGAAAAAAGGGTTAGAGGTTAGAGGTTAGGAGTTAGAGATTTATGATTTTTTAATATTTTTAGGTATTCAGTTTGAAAATCCTGTTGAGCAGTTTATCAATGCCTGCAAGAATATTTCTGGTGCAAAGGTTTGTCTTGACACTCCACCGTCAACAGATGAACGTGGAGACATTTCAACCATCAAAGGCGACATCGGTGTAGCAGAAAATGGATGTATATGGATTCCACAACGGGAAGCCGACCGCTCGTTCCTCTTCAAGTCCAAACATCTTAACATAATTGTGTCACGCAAAGGCATCGTGAACAATATGCACGAGGCATACGATTTAATTGCAGAACGCGATGCAAAAGGCGAATATTTCAAGGATTACAAATTTGGAACTTTCATCAGCGGACCATCAAAGACTGCCGACATAGAAGGTGCTCTGGTCTATGGAGCACAAGCCGCAAGAAGTATTATGGTGTATATAACCGACTAAACCGAAGCAAGCTGCGAAAACAGCCTGCTTATTTTCATAACAAATAGGATTTACTCCACGGCATATTGTTAATTGTGTTAACTATGAATATAATCATTATAAAAAAAAATTAATTTTTCTCGACTTGCGACTGCTGATTGAAAAACTTTTCTTACTTTTGCCAATGCTTTATTTAAAAAACAATTATGAAAGATTTAAAAGGAACAAAGACAGAGAAAAACCTGCAAGATGCTTTTGCAGGTGAGAGCCAGGCTCGCAACAAGTACACTTATTTTGCATCAAAGGCAAAAAAGGATGGTTATGTACAGATTGGCAAGATTTTTGAAGAAACTGCCAACAACGAAAAAGAACATGCTAAGATGTGGTATAAACTGCTCAACGGCGGAAGTGTTTCTGATACTGCAACTAACTTACTGGCTGCTGCAGAAGGTGAAAATTTTGAATGGACAGATATGTATGACCGCATGGCTCGTGAGGCAGAGGAAGAAGGCTTTGATGAGATTGCAGTTAAATTCCGTGCTGTAGGTCAGATTGAAAAAGAACACGAAGCACGCTATCGTAAGCTTCTTACCAATGTAAAAGATGGTATTGTGTTTAGTCGTGACGGTGAAAAGATGTGGCAATGTTCAAATTGTGGTCACATAGTAATCGGTAAGCAGGCTCCAGAGGAATGTCCTGTTTGCAACCATCCACAAAGCTATTTTGAAATCAAGGCAGAGAATTATTAGTTTAGTCGTTTAATCCACTTTTGTTGCTTTTCTTCGGTCGCGCCTCGGCAATGTTTTTAGTAAAAACCATTGAATTGCCAATTATTGTCATAATGTAAATAAATTTACCTTTTGTCAATATTTAGCAATTTTACAATCGTATTATTCGATTACTCTCGGCTTGTTGTCGGTTTTTGAATAGCGAGTAGATAACAATTGCTCCTGCTGACGCTACGTTAAGTGAATGCTTGGTACCGAATTGCGGTATTTCTATACATCCGTCGCACATATCCACAACTTCCTGTTTCACGCCCTTGACCTCATTGCCAAGGATGATTGCCGTTTGCTTGTCTTGCAGGTTATCAAGTGAAAAATCATTAAGCATTGTGCTGCCTTCGCATTGCTCAATGGCAAAAGTTTTATAGCCGAGACGTTTAGCATTTTCAACGGCTTCTTCGGGAGTTCCGAAATATTTCCATTCCACACTGTCCTCTGCTCCCAATGCCGTCTTGTGGATTTCAGGATGTGGTGGACAGCCTGTTATGCCGCACAGCCATATTGCTTGTACTCGGAATGCATCGCTTGTGCGGAATATGCTTCCCACATTATACATGCTCCTGACATTATCAAGTATGACTATGAGCGGTAGTTTGTCTGCTGACTTAAATTCATCAACAGACAGGCGATTCATCTCTGTAACTTTTAATTTTCGCATTTGTTGGTAGTTTGGGAATTAGGAGTCCCTTCGACCCTTCGACCCTTCGACAAACTCAGGACAGGCGTAGTTCAGAGTCAGTAGTCAGAGTCAGTGTTTTCTTGATTTTCCACTATGTCGGTGAGCACGTCCTTAATGTCTAATCCAGCAGCGCGTACCTGTTGAGGGATGAAACTTGTGGCTGTCATCCCTGGGGTAGTGTTGATTTCAAGCATATTGACTTTGCCTTCTGGGGAGACAATGTAGTCGATACGAATAATGCCATTGCAATGCAGAATGTCGTATATCATACTTGTAATGGTTCTTACCCTTTGGGCAATGTCCTCTGGAATGCGTGCAGGGGTTATTTCCTGAACCTGTCCGTTGTATTTGGCATCATAATCGAAGAATTCGTTTTCCGTCACTACTTCGGTGATTGGGAAGATTACAGACTTTTGTTTTGTCTTGTAGCATCCGCACGTGATTTCCGTACCTGCCAGAAACCCTTCAATCATCACTTCATCGCTCTGCTTGAATGCGAAATCAATTGCATGGCTCAGTTCTTCTTTCTTTTTCACCTTTGTCACTCCAAAACTGCTCCCATCTGTGCTTGGCTTTACAAACACAGGCATGCCAAGACGTTGCTCTATTTCATCTGCATTGACAAGTTGCTCATTGCCCTTGCGGATAAGAAGGCTGTCGGCAACGCTAACTCCAAAACTGCGCAGATACTGGTTCAGTGCAAACTTGTCGAAGGTAAGTGCTTCAACAAGTACGTTGCTTGTTGAATAAGGTACTTTCACCATTTCAAAATATCCTTGCAAGATTCCATTTTCGCCAGGGGTGCCATGAACTGTTATGTAGGCATAGTCAAATTTCCTTTGTTTTCCATTCTCTTCAAAAGAAAAATCCTTGAAGCTTACAGGGGTAGTGCTACCATCGTTAAGATGTACTTGCCAATTCATGCCTTTTATCTCAACAATATAAACATCGTAGCGTTCCTTGTCGAAAAAACTATAGAGTCCGTCTCCGCTTCTCATGGACACATCGTGTTCTGACGAATCTCCACCACATACTATTGCTATTATTTTTTTCATTGTTCTTTAAGTATTTCAGTATTTCCGTTCATGTAACGGTTCCATTTTTCTATCAACATGGCAAAATCTTCTGGTAGTTCAGAAGAAAAATCCATTTGCTTTTTTGTTTTAGGATGCATGAATCCTAATGTCCGTGCATGTAGAGCCTGACGGGGACAAGCATCAAAACAATTTTTGATGAATGCACGGTAACTGCTGCTACGCTGACCACGCAGAATTTCTGTTCCGCCATACCGTTCGTCATTAAACAGCGGATGTCCCAAATGTTTCATGTGGGCACGAATCTGGTGAGTGCGACCTGTTTCAAGTATGCACTCCACCAAAGTGGTGTAGCCGAATCGCTGTAAGACTTTATAATGTGTGACTGCGTGTTTACCAATATCTGAATCTGGTTCAAAGACAGCCATCTGCATTCTGTCTTTGGGATTTCTGGCAAGGTTGCCTATTATTGTGCCTTCATTCTCATTGAAATTGCCCCATACCAAAGCATTGTATGTGCGGCGCGTTTCATGGTTGAAGAACTGCACTCCAAGCGATGTCTTTGCATCTGGTGTCTTGGCTACAACCAGCAGTCCGCTTGTATCTTTGTCAATTCGATGCACAAGTCCTACTTCAGGATTGTTAGGATCATAATTGGCATCGTCTTTGAGATGCCATGCCACAGCATTCACCAAAGTACCAGTGAAATTTCCCACTCCAGGATGGACTACCAGTCCTGCTGGCTTGTTGATAACAAGCAACTGGTCGTCTTCATAGACAATGTCCAACGGAATATCTTCGGGTTCAATTGTGTTGTCATGTGGCGGCTTGTCGAGCATCAAGGTTACAACATCCATGGGACGAACCTTGTAACTGCGTTTCACTGGCTTATCGTTTACATGGACAAAACCTGCTTCTGCCGCTTTCTGGATTCTGTTTCTGGAGGTATAGACCATGTGGTCGAACAGATATTTATCAATTCGGACTGGTTCTTGTCCTTTATCTACAACAAGGCGAAAATGCTCGTAGAGTTGCCCTTGACCCTCATCGTCAAGTTCATCAAAATTGTCAATAATAGAATCTTCAGTTTTCACATCTGATTAGCGTGAATGTGGAATGTGATTACATTAATGCTTCACTCTTTGATTTCAGAAAAATCGTCGAATTCATCTTCCTCCTCAACGATGACGGTTTCATCAAGTTTTACATTATCAAGAGCTTCGTTGAGCAGACCGTCACCAATCTGCAAACGCAAGGTGGCATCGACAGGCACATAGTCGCCAAAATATACGTTGCGACCATTGCAGACAATGCCATAAACCCAGTCTTTCTCACCATGAACCCTCATTGCCTCACCCAACTTGAAGCCTAAAGCAGAAAGTTCGGCTTCTGCACCACGATATGAACTATTATCAATGATGTCAGGTATTTGCACTTTTGCAGCAGCACCAGAATTGACGGTTACATAAATGGCATGACCTGACTTTACCAGGTTTCCATTTGCTGGTGACTGTTCTAAGATTTGTCCTGCAGGGAACTTTTTGTTATGAGCAGAATCTGAAACGATGATTTTCAAATCCAAACCATCTGCCACATCACGTGCATTGTCAATATTCATTCCTTTGAGTTGAGGAACTTCAATGCTTTCACCGTGATGAGTATAGATGTCAATACAATAACTTATGGCAATACCGAGCAGTATTACCATTGCCAGCATTGCCAATAAATTAATTAATACATATCCCCCCTTTAATTTCATACGGAATTACTTGCCGTGGTTCTCGTCAGAAACTGTCAATTTCTTGCGACCTTTAGCACGGCGAGCAGCTAATACTCTACGACCGTTCTTTGTAGCCATTCTTTGACGGAAACCATGCTTGTTGTTTCTTCTTCTGTTGTGTGGCTGAAATGTTCTCTTCATATTATTTATTTTTTATTGTTTTGTTTGGTCTTTTTTCAAAAGGCGGCTGCAAAGATACGAAAAATGTTGAAGGTTGAAGGTTGAAGGTTGAAGGATTTAAGTTTTTTTAACTGAAAATCATTTGATTCTTTGGCGAATATGATGCACAACACTAAAAATGCAATACACTCCAAGAATAATATAACCAACAATACTGAATGCTACAAAGGTAAAGAATATGTAGTTGAACGCACATATTGCCATCAGTCCCAGCAAATACATACATGCTCTAATCGGCGATAGTAAATGGAATACGTCTTCGATGGTTGCAATGCAATCTATCAAAATCATCCACACACATAGAAGGAACACACAGAGCAGTGGTGGTGTGTTGAATGGGTTCAAGGTAGGATGATAATAAAATTCCTGCCATAAATTAGGTGCATATTTTTGAATCGTTGTATAGAAAGTTGCGGCTATTGCCACAAGCATACATAGCGAAGTAGGATAGAATGAACAAATGTCGTTGAAATGCACTAATGGTGCCTTTCTTTTTATCAGATAGAAAATGATGTATATGCTACTGATTACTGCTATTATTATAATGAATATGAGCAGATGAATATCGGAAAATGTTTTTATGAACTGGGAAATAGGGTCGTCTGGCACAGACGAATTATGTAAAGCCCTTTCATGAATCCAACCTGAATCAAATTCACTGCTTGCCACCTGAACCCATATTGAATCAATTGTATCTGTAGGAAAAGTTTTGAAATCGGCAACCACCACAGGGGCATCCTTATAAACTGCAAACGAGTCAATCATCAGTCCTTCCAGATATTCTTCAGGCTGTTGCTTGATAAGTATTATGGAATCGGCTGTAATGATGAAGTTATAGTTCACGCCGTAATGATGCTGACTTATAAAAGTTATTGAGTCGCGCTGAGTATCAGTCAAGGTTGAGTCGAGCATTGACAGGTTCAAGTCGGCATGATTATAACATGAACTCAGGACGATTGCCAATGCTCCAAGTAGGAACGAAAACGAATACCGTAAAACCGTAAAACCGCATAACCGTAAAACCGCATAACCGTAAAACCGTGCAACCGTATAACCGCATAACCGTAAAACCGTGCAACCGCATAACCGTAAAACCGTAAAACCGTGCAACCGCATAACATTAATCTTCTGCATAGACCAGCATTTGGCAATTTTTACAATCAAACTCTAATGGAAAACGTCTCTTGTCTGGCAGGGACAGGTATAGTTGAGGGTTGATGGTTGAGGGTTGATGGTTGAGGGCTTGACCTCCCTGAACTTGCCTGAGGGAAGGGTGAGGGGATTTGGTTAGTTTTCGGCATTTGCCTAATGCGAAAAGTATGCAATGTTTGCATTGCATGATAAGTTTTTTGCCTTCGGGCTGTTGCAGTTCAAAGGCTGTCAGACTTCCATCCGAATAATAACCAGCAGCAAGATGATTGCTGATATTGGAAAGGTATGGATGGTTATGAGAAGCCTCCTCTAAATCTCCCCCAAAAGGAGAGACTTCAAACCCTTCCCTTTGGGAGGGGTTAGGGGTAGGCTGGTTTTCGTTTTCAGCCTGTGCTGAGCTTGTCGAAGTATTTTCGTTATCGTTCATTTTCATCGCCTCGCATGTGCGCCTTCTTAAATCTGAAAGGTAACTGGATGGGATGAAATAGTCGCCTGAAAGGATTATCTGCAAATCTTCACAATGATAGATAGTGTTTCCTAATTTAGTCAGTTGCACTCGTATGTTTGAAATCTGTGAAAGTCTGGCTTCTTCTTTCGCACATTCTATTGTTTCTGTTGCCGACCGTCCAGTTTCATCGGTAATAGTCAGATAAAAGCCTGTTGCAGTCTCACCAAATTCCATTTTTACTGCCACTTTCCTCTTTGTTTCCGCAGTGGCGAGTATGTGCTGAAAATGTGCATCATTGTTTCTATAGATCTTTGCTCCAACGAAAACACCTTCTGGCATCTTATGCGGATACAACTTATTTCCTTCCGCCCTATTCACACGAAATCCTTCAAGCAGTCCGTTTTGATTGACAAAGCACAAGCCATCTCCATTTGAAAACGAGGAAATCCCAGCAATGGTGAGATAGTTTCTCCATATTTCTTTCACGTCACCAACATATTCGCCTTTGGCTTTTGGAGTGTTGAAATCGCAAATCTTGTCCGACCTTCCGTCAAGGAAATAGTTTGTATATCCGCGATTGAATGTCTTATTCAAATCGGCAGTAAAGCCGTATGTGCATTTGCCTGCCGATGCACGTTTCAGATTGTTGTCTTTTGCTATTGCAGCGTCAAAAGCCTGACTATATGCAGCAGTAACATTCTTTACGTAATCGCTGTCTTTCAATCTGCCTTCTATCTTTAACGACACTACCCCTGCACGTATAAGGTCGTCAATCCTGTCAATACGGTTCATGTCTTTTAGTGAAAGAAGATACTTATCGCGCTCAATAACATTATTGGCTGAATCCACAAGATTGAATCGCAATCGGCAAAACTGAGCACATTCGCCTCTGTTGGCGCTCCTTCCAAAGCAATATTGGGAAGCATAGCATTGTCCAGAATAGCTCACACAAAGAGCACCATGCACAAATGCCTCAAGCTCCATGTCGGGTACTGCCTTGTGTATGGCTTGAATCTCTGGCAGGGAAAGTTCACGGGCAAGTACAACACGTTTGAACCCAAGTCCCTTCAGCCATTCCACTTTCTCTGGACGGCGAATATCCATCTGTGTGCTGGCATGCAATGGTGGGCATTTTACTGTCTTGGACAATTCCACAATTGATAAATCCTGGATAAGAACAGCATCCACACCAATATCATACAATTCTGTAAGCAGCTTTTTTACTGATTCCAGTTCGTCATCATAGATTATAGTGTTTGTTGTCACATAGACTTTTGCCCCGAACTGATGTGCATAATCCGTCAGTGTCTTTATGTCCTCCAACGAATTTCCTGCTGCACTCCGGGCTCCGAATCTCTGTGCACCAATATAAACAGCATCGGCACCATTATTGATTGCAGCCATGCCGCATTCCAGATTTTTTGCTGGCGAAAGAAGTTCAATTGATTTCATAAAAAAATTATTCCTGCTGTAGGTTGAATAATGTTTCCGACAATTGTTCCCAATTCTCCATTTCTTTGTCGAGAGCCTGTCGGATGGTTGCGTATTCGGAGCACAAATCTATCTGAGCAGCATTTTCTGGTTTCGACAGTATCTCATCCAGTTCTTTCAGTCGGTTCTCCAATCCTTCTATACGACTTTCACTTTCCTTTATCAACTTTTCATAGCGTGAAATCTTCTTGTTGCGCTCTTTGCGTTCAGCATAGGAGAGTTCGGGCTTGACTGTCTCTGCCACCTTTTCTTTCTTGGCAGTTTGCTGATTGTTGGTTTTTGCAGTATCTGCAACACCTAATTCGTCTAAACTGCTGATAGCTTTCCTCCGAAGAAAATCGTATATTCCTCCAAGATGCTCTTTCACCTTGCCACCACCAAATTCATACACCTTTGAGACCAAACCATCAAGAAATTCACGGTCGTGCGATACTATTATCACCGTACCGTCGAATGCTTTGATTGCCTCTTTCAGCACATCTTTTGAATCCATGTCAAGGTGGTTTGTAGGCTCATCAAGGATAAGAAAGTTCACGGGTTCAAGCAGCAGTTTTATCATGGCAAGTCTGCTGCGTTCACCACCACTCAGCACCTTCACCTTCTTGTCGGATTCTTCACCACCAAACATGAATGCACCGAGTATGTCTTTTATGCGCATACGCACATCGCCCACAGCAACATTGTCAATTGTCTGAAACACGGTCAGCGAATCATCAAGCAATTGTGCCTGGTTTTGGGCAAAATATCCAATTTTTACATTGTAACCGATTTGCAGTTTACCGTCAAAAGGTATCTGCCCCATTATACATTTCACCAGAGTCGTTTTTCCCTCACCGTTCTTGCCTACAAAAGCCACTTTTTCGCCACGCCTGATGGTCAGATCCACATCCTTGAACACTAACGACGCATAACTCTTTGCTACGTTTTCGCAGATGAGAGGAAAATCACCGCATCTCATGGCTGGTGGAAATTTAAGATTCATCTTGCGAGTATCCACCTCATCTATTTCAATAGGAACAATCTTTGCCAGTTGTTTTATTCTTTGTTGCACTTGCTGTGCTTTTGTTGCTTGGTAGCGGAAACGATTTATAAAATCCTGTATGTCGTTGATTTCCTTCTGTTGATTCTTGTATGCTCGCAACTGAGCCTCGCGCCTTTCTTCACGCAACGTAACATATTGGGAATATTTCACCTTGTAGTCAATAATCTTGCCACACGAAATTTCCAGAGTCCTGTTTGTCACTTTATTTATGAAAGCACGGTCATGGGAAACGATAACCACAGCCTTACTCCCCTTCACAAGAAAATTCTCAAGCCATTGAATGCTTTCAATGTCAAGATGGTTTGTAGGCTCATCAAGTAGCAAAACATCTGGTTTCATCAGCAGAATTTTTGCGAGTTCAATTCGCATTCGCCAGCCGCCAGAGAATTCAGAAGTTGGTCGGTTAAGGTCGTCACGATTGAAACCAAGTCCTATAAGTGTCTTTTCTATCTCACCTTCCCAGCGTTCTGGTGCAATGAAGGACTCACATTCCAGAAAAGCCTTTTTTGTTTCATCGCGGACAGTTGTTTCATCCTGCAGCTTCATCACTTGAGGCAGGTAGCCGACTGTCTCATTACCAGTAATGCTGACAATGCCCGACGTTGGTTCTTGCTGATTGGCTAATATTTTCAGCAAAGTGGATTTCCCAACGCCATTTTTGCCCACAAGAGCAATTTTATCTCTGGAATTGATGACAAAATTGGCATTGTAAAACAATGGCCTTGTAGCAAATTCTATACTTAGATTCTCAACTGCAATCATAAAAATTCAAAAAAAGGAGCTTCAAAATGCAGCTCCTTTTTTACTTGTTGTCGTGCCATCAGCAACAAAGGCTGACTTCATGACAATTTTACTTAACCTTATTAACGATAGCCTTGAAAGCCTCAGGATTGTTAACAGCGAGGTCAGCAAGAACCTTGCGGTTAATCTCAATACCAGCCTTCTTTAAGTTGCCCATCAATACAGAGTAACTCATACCTTCCATACGTGCAGCAGCATTGATACGCTGAATCCACAATGCACGGAAATTACGTTTCTTATTCTTTCTGTCACGGAAAGCGTAGGTTAAACCTTTTTCCCATGTGTTTTTAGCAACTGTCCATACATTTCTTCTCGCACCAAAGTAACCGCGAGTAAGTTTCAATATTCTTTTCCTTTTTGCTCTTGAAGCAACGTGATTTACTGATCTTGGCATAATTCTTTACTTTTTAAAAAGTTAGACATTTTGTTAATTAACGCAAGTTGAGCAAGTCACGAACCTGCTTTGTGTTAGTAGGATCAACAATCGCTGTATGGTCCAAGTTACGTTTTTGCTTCTTAGTTTTCTTAGTCAGAATGTGACTGTGATAGGCATGACGTCTTTTAATCTTGCCTGTACCCGTAAAGCGAAATCTTTTCTTCGCTGCGGAATTTGTCTTTAATTTTGGCATTGTTTTTAATTTT